>DRLF01000453.1 GCA_011051425.1 Thiolapillus brandeum
CTCGGGAGGATATTCCCCGGGATGTTCGTTCAGATAGTCCCGCCACGGAATATATTCCGCCTGCAGCAACGGATCAGTTGTCCCGCAACCCAGGACACGGATGCTTGCATCGCCGACACGCCAGGGGCCATCACCGCGCAATTCACCCCGGATGAGATGTGCGGCATCATCGGGGCGCGACAGATGCCAGAACAGATCCAGGTATACGATCCCCAAGGGGTGGGGAAAGGCGCGAGCGACGACTTTCTCGTCGCCAGCTGCGAAACGAACGACCAGCGGGGCGGTGACGGTTTCCAGTTCAGCCATGGTTTCTCAGTACAGATGCAATGCCAGTATGGCAGGTTCGCATGATAGAGTGGGGGCGTGTTCAGCCCCGGACTTTTTACAAGACGACCCATGGTAGCAGATGCGGACACCGGCCTTACCTGCCTGTACCGCAGGTTGATCTGTTGTGCGCTGTTATTCCTGTTCCCCGCCGCCCGGGCGGTAGATGAGCTGCAGCTGCAGGTGCAAAGCATTGCGGGAGAAGGCTGGACGCTGGAAGGTCTTGATGTGGCGGTCGGGGCAAGCCCGGGAGATACCGCCAGTGTCAGGGTTGATGCCAGCAGGATGCAGCTGGCCGGGCAGCAATTCGGCCAGATTCGCCTGTTCTGCCCGGAAGTTGCCTGGGATGATGATTCTGCCCTGACATGTGGGAAAGGCAGGCTGGATATTGGCACTTCCCTGTTCAAAGCCATGACCGGCAGCCTGAGCTGGCGCTATGTGGATACCGGAAACTGGTGGCTGAAGCTCAATGATCTGCGCCTTTCCAGAGCGCGCCTGCAGCTTGAACTCACATCTGTGGGCAGCCGGCTTCAGGCGGATTTCAAACTGCAAAATTTTCATCTGGCGTTGCTGAAGCGATTTTTTCCGCCGGACTGGACCTTCAGCGGTATTGCAGGCATCCAGGGCAGGGTGGTGCTGATGCAGGGCGCGCCTGTTTCCGTCAGGGCATCCATGCGTCTGAAAAACTTTTCCTATTCCAGCGAGGATGGCCTGCAGGTGGGAGAGGCGCTGAACCTGCGCCTTAACCTGGACGGTACCAGACAAGCAAAAATCTGGGGCGGGAAGCTGGATCTGAGGGTGGACAAGGGACAGCTCTACACAGATCCCTTTTTTACCGAGATTGCAGAAGACGCGCCGTTTGAACTGAGTCTGCAGGGAAAACTGGATGGGGATACGCAGCGCATGGGAATCAGTGCATTGTCATTCAGCTATGGCGGTCTGTTTTCCGGTCAGGGTTCCCTGGATGCCAACCTCTCTGCGCGTCAGCTTCAGGATCTGGACCTGAAATTTCAGCTGAGTGATCTGTCACAGGCCTATGGGATGCTGTTCCAGCCCCTGGTGATCGGCAATGCGCTGGATGACATGACAGTGAACGGTCAGGTGCAGGGCCAGCTGCAGCTGACCGGGGCCGGGCTGCAGGCGTTTTCCCTCAAACTTCAGCAGGTGGATGTGGAGCAGAATGCCGGGCTCTTCGGGCTGAAGAAAATCAGCGGCGATGTGCATTGGAAGCGAAGCGGTGCGAAACCGCGGTCGCGCCTCAGCTGGCAAGGCGGGCATCTGTTCAGGATCGCCTTTGGCGCAGTGGATGCTGGTTTTACCGCCCATGCCGGCAGTATCATCATGGAGCCGCTGACCCTACCGTTGCTGGGCGGGCGACTGCAACTGGCGGATCTCAGCCTGGATGGTTTGCTGGATGACAGCCTTGGCTGGCAGGCCCGGGCCGAGCTCGAGAACATTCAGCTGGAAGCACTGAGCCACTCACTGGGCTGGCCGGTTCTCGAAGGCAGTCTGCAGGCCAGTATTCCACGGCTGCATTATCACGACGCACTGTTGCGTATGGATGGCAAACTGCTGGTGGACGTGTTCGGCGGACGGGTTGTGGTGGAAGGGCTGAAGCTGGAGGACCCGCTCGGGGTGGCGCCGGTTCTGGAAACCAGTGTGCGGCTGGACAATCTCGATCTGGAACAGATAACCCAGGTATTCGATTTCGGCCGTATTCAGGGTAGCCTGGAAGGTTATGTGCGCAATCTGCAGCTGGTGGCCTGGCAGGTAACGGCATTCGATGCCAACCTGCGGTCACCGAAGAAAGACAAGCGGCCCCACCGCATCAGTCAGCGTGCTATCGACAACCTGACCGAACTGGGTAATGGCGCCAGCGTCAGCCTGTCGGCCACCATGCTGCGTTTCTTCGAGGACTTTGCCTACGACCGGCTGGCGCTGAAGGTACGCCTGCGCGGGGCAGTCGCAGAATTGGATGGTGTTCCCAACCCCGAGGGCGGTTATTATATTGTGAAAGGTGCCAGGCTGCCGCGTATCGATGTGATCGGGCGCAATCACAAGGTGGCCTGGAAGGATTTGTTGTCCCGCATCAGGGATATACGTTTTGACGACATGATCGTGGAGTAACGCAATGTTGAAGAATCTCAGTTGGCCCGTACTCAGCCTGTTGCTGGGGGCCTGTGTAACCATCAATATCTATTTTCCTGCCGCAGCGGCCGAAGAGGCGGCGCGGGAGATCGTCCGTGATGTGCTGGATGTGAAACAACCGGGGGAGCAAAAGGAAGCACCCGAAAAGGCAGGGGATGACCAGTCCGCAATCGAGCAGCCGGGTATTGCTGTCAGGATCGCCGGTCATCTGGTGGAAATGCTGATTCCCGAAGTGCATGCAGCCAGGGCCGATATCAACATCGATACGCCCGCTATTTCACGTTTGCGCCAGTCCATGCAAAAGCGCCAGCGAAGTCTGGCGCCGTTCTACCGTTCCGGCGCCATCGGTTTCGACGAGTCGGGCAGGGTGGCGATTCGTGACCTCAAGGCCGTGGAGCTGAAAGACCGCAACCGGGTAAAAAAGCTGGTGGCAGACGAAAACCGCGACCGTGATGCCCTTTACCGGGAGATTGCTCGGGCCAACGGACATCCCGAATGGGAAGCGGATATCCGGAAGACGTTTTCACGTATCTGGATAGAGGAAGCACCGCGGGGATACTGGTACAGGCAAGGAGGCAGCTGGAAGAAAAAGTAATAAGAATTCCTCTGGGGAATCGCTGAGTAAGTCCCTCCCGGACTTCTCAGAGCACGCTGCGCCTTGCTACGTGGATTTTGGCGGCTCATTCATGAGCCGCAGGAAACTCTAAAAATGTCATTCCGGCAAAGGCCGGAATCTACAACACCTTGATAAGCATGAATCCCGGCCTGGTCGGGGTAAAAAAATCCAATGTTCTAGGTGCCTGCTGTTCAACTTCCAGCCCCTCCGGAAAATTTTTTCCAGAGGGGCTGGCATCTGGAGACCAGGGGGTTATGTGATGGAGTTCACGTGTTGAAAGGGCCCCGCTCTTTATACTTTTTCGTTTGAGCTTTGTCTTTTCCCCGGTTATCCAGTCCATGAACATGATCCACTTTCTGTCAGTTGTTTCCCGAGTCGCCTTTTTTACGTTTTCAGTGATGCTTTCGGGTGGTGCCGCGTCCGCCAAGGATATGCCGGCCATTTCTCATGCTGCAGGAGAAACCCTGGTGCCGCAACAGCTTGATTTCCTGTTTCAGCCGGTGGAACTGGATACCCTGTCCGTCACCGCCAGGCAACGGGCACTGGATTGGCTGCAAAAACTGTCTTTCAGCGATGCTGACAGGGGCTATATGCATGTTGATGCTGAGGGCGGCGTGTATTTTGCGGATGCTTTTCCATCACTGCCGCTGCAGGAGGCGCTTCCACAAGCGGCCCTGCTTCCCGAAGCGATTGCTCCTGCCGATGTGTTTTCCCTGCACAGCCGTCCTGGTTCATCCAATGTGGTCTACCTCGATTTCGACGGTCATACCATCGAGAACACGGCCTGGAACAACAGCAGCGGTGTGGCATCCTATGAAGCCGTGCCCTATGATCTCGATGGCAATGCCGCAGTTTTCAACGACGAGGAACGTTCACGGATCGGTGAGATCTGGCATCGGATTGCGGAAGACCTGGCGCCTTTCGACATCGATGTCACAACAGAAGAGCCTGCTGCGTTCAACAGCAATACCGGCCGTATCCTGATTACACGCAGCACCACGGCAACAAATGCCGATATGCCTTCGTCCGGAGCTGGCGGTGTGGCGTATGTCAACGTGTTTGGCCGGTCAAACTACGCAAGCTATTACTCTCCCGCCCTGGTGTATTTCAACCACCTCGGTGGCGGTTCGGCCTCATCGGTTGCCGAAGCTGCATCCCATGAATTCGGACACAATCTCGGTTTGAGTCATGATGGCACGTCGAGTGTTGGCTATTATTCGGGACATGGAGATGGATTTGTTTCCTGGGCGCCGATCATGGGTGTGGGCTATTACAAGAACGTCACCCAGTGGAGCAAGGGTGAATACCCGGATGCAAACCAGGATCAGGATGATCTCGCCATTATCGATGGCAAGCTGGGATATCGGGGGGATGATCATGGCGATACACCGGCAACGGCCACGCCGCTGGTCATACAGGACAATGGTGATGTGCTGGTATCCGAGCCTGAATCGGATCCTTTCGATGACCATCCGGAGAACAAGGGAGTTATCGAATCGCGTACGGATGTGGATGTGTTTTCCATGGATGTGGCTGATGGCCCCCTGTCACTGACTGTCACGCCGGCCTGGAAAGCGTTTTACCGCGACAGTCACCGGGGAGCGAACATGGACGTGTCCCTGCGCCTGCTGGATGCAGATGGATCTGCAATCGATGCTGATGATCCTGCAGACAATACCAACGCAACTATTGCCAGGACCGTCTCCGCCGGACGCTATTATCTCGAGGTGGACGGTGTAGGGAACAGCGTCGGTGAGGGGTACAGCGATTACGGCAGCCTGGGGCAGTATTTCGTTTCGGGTACGGTAACGCCTGTCAGCAGTGTGCGCTATACCATCGGGGGCACCCTAACCGGGCTGAGTGCGGGCAGCAGTCTGACGTTACAGAACAATGGCGGTGACAACCTGAGTGTGTCCGCCAACGGCAGTTTTGCTTTCGCCACGAAACTTGGTGATGGTGCAACTTACCGGGTTACCGTGCTCGCACAACCGGGACCTTCCGAAAGCTGTGTCATCACCAATGATCAGGGTACGGTTTCCGGTGCGGATGTGAGCAATGTACAGGTGAGCTGCAGTACGGCGGATACCACACCGGACCCCTTCAGCTTTGCCACGGTCAACGGTGTCCAGTACGACCCGAGGGTAACCACTGAGTCCGAGGTTGTGACCATCACAGGCATCGATGCACCGGCGGCGGTGAGTATCCAGGGTGGGGAGTACCGGATCAACAGCGGCAGCTGGCAGTCGGTTGCGGGCCAGATCGGCAACAACGATCAGATCCAGCTGCGTCACCTGTCTGCTGATCAGCCGGCAACCACAACCACCACTGCATTGGATATCGGCGGTGTTGGTGCCACCTTTGTTTCTGTCACCAGAGACGCCCCTGAGGACACCACACCGGATCCTTTCAGCTTTTCCACGGTCAACGGCGTCCAATACGACCCGAGGGTAACCACTGAGTCCGAAGTTGTGACCATCACAGGCATCAATGCACCGGCAGCGGTGAGCATCCAGGGTGGGGAATACCGGATCAACAGCGGCAGCTGGCAGTCGGCTGCCGGCCAGATCGGCAACAACGATCAGATCCAGCTGCGTCACCTGTCTGCTGATCAGCCGGCAACCACAATCACGACTACCCTGGATATCGGTGGGGTTAGTGCCACCTTTGCTTCCGTAACCAGGGATGTGCAGGCAACCCCTCTGTCTGTAAATGCCGGTGATGATGGAGAAATCGTGGCTGTCACAGAAACCTTGCATCTGGGAAGTGCAGTGAAAGTACAGGGCGGGAGCACGCCATACCGTTATGCATGGACCGTTTTACCGGATTCAGTGGGGGCGGATTTCAGTCTTCTGTCTGCCGAAACGGTTGCCCCCGTATTCAGTGCGGTAACGCCCGGCAGCTATACACTGACACTGACGGTGCAGGATGACCTCGGTCAGAAATCCGAGGATTCGTTGACGGTCCGGGTCATCATTCCCGATCAGCGTACAGTGGCGTACCCGATTGAGCAGTCGTTGACCGCATGCAAAAGCATCCTGGTGAGCAATTCTGTAGTGGGCAGTGATGCTGGTGTAATGCTGCTTGCGCCGGTTGTCGGTCTGGGAAAGGATTTTGCTGTTCCTGTCGGAGCCGGTTTGAGGGTCGTCAGTGAGGCAGACCCCTGGTGTGCTTCACACTGACGGTATCATTGCTTGCTGGCTGTATTGCGCCGTGCAGTGGGCAAAAGAAAAGGCAGCCTGTGTGCTGCCTTTTCTGGGTGCCGGTCAAGAAGGTGATCAGTAACCGCCTTTGCGTCGGCTCTCTGGAAGGCCGCCGATTTTAGCTGCCTGTTTGGAAGGGCCGCCACCGCCAGGGAAGAGTACGAACAGATCCTTGGAGCCGATCTTACGGCCCCATTTCTTGCTCATGGCCTTGATCATTTCACGGTTGTTGGGCTGATGACCGTTTTCATTGATGTAGGCATCGCGAAGATAATTGATCACGTCCCAATGTTCGTCGGTCAGCGCAACGCCTTCGGTTTCGGCAATGGCTTTGCCAACGTCTTCGTTCCATTCGTTGATATCAACAAGATAACCGTTGGCATCGGTTTCAACGGTCTTGCCGTTAATTTCGTAGGACATGCTGTACCTCCTGGTCAAAAGTGCCTTTGCCCGCTTACAGCAGGCGATGAATGTCTTTGCAGGATTAGAATTCTATAAAATAATGAAGGACTAGTCATCCCCCATGTCGACTGCCTGTATGCCTTTCATGGGCAGGAAGATGCCGCAGCCGAGATGCTGGTGATCTCCCAGGCCTTCCTGCTGCAGTTTGATGGAGTCGGCAGGGCTGAGATCGGCGATCATCAGGCTGCGGGTATATAAAGGGTCACTATCGGTGCCGATTTTACTGGTCTTGCCGCAAAGCGCCTTTTTGACCTGAATGCCCTTTTCTTCCAGTTCCCTGGCCATGCGCTCGAGGAACAGGTTTTCGTCTTCTTCCTCGGCCGCATCCTGCATCAGTACGTGGCGCGCATAGAGCGTGTCATGGCTGCTGATGGGCTTTTCCCTGGCGGAACCAAGCGTCAGTTCACAGCCGTCGATATCAAGGATCAGGCCCTGCAATCGCCGGGTGATTTCCCCGGCCTTGTTTCTGGGAACGCGCATGCTCAGTCGAGTGCGTCTCGATGGTATGAGATACTGACCCAGGCGGGGGTCGGGACGCTCCCAGCCGTTTTGTGAGCCGGCGATATGCAACTCGTGGAGGCCGATGCCGGCGTTCTGCATGTCGGGCAGGGCATCCTGCAGGGCGGTGCTCAGGGCGTGCAGGTGATCCACGGGCAGTTGCCGGCACTGGATGGAAAAGGCCAGATCCACCACGTCGGCGGTGGGAAGGTCTTGAGAAATGCTGTCGTCTTCCCAAAGCATGGGTCAGTCCTCCGGAATACGTGCCCGCAACTCATCCCTGTCGAACCACCAGTCTTCCTGAACCAGCACGTCGACGATGTTGCGCAGGCGCACCAGAAATTTGTCAGGCTGATCCAGCTCCAGCTTTTCGATCCAGTAGTCAAACTGGGCCTGATCCTGAATGTCGCTGTGGCGGCGGGCCACCTTGCCCAGCATCTGCTGGGTGAAGAACAGCATGTCTTCACGTCGCGGATGGTCCTTGGTGCGCACATCGACAACAAATGCGGCGGTGGCGGCGGCCACGGCGGCACCGTCGGAATCGTCCGGTGTGTCATCGATAATATGGTGCAGCAGCTCCACCGTTGTTTCCGGATTGATGGGGTAGGTGACCGCCAGCCAGACACCCTGTCCCAATGCACTCAAAGATCCTTCCTGATCGCTGAGGTACAGGATGTTGCAGCATTCTGCAGCAGACTCCCAGTCTTCCTGCGCCAGATAGTGGTCGAACGCCTGTTTGCCCAAAGGCCAGGCCTGATCGCCGCGCTCAAGATCGGTCAGGTTGCGTGCCAGATCCCTTTGCAGCCGGGCTTTTTCTTCCGGTGTGTTTTCCATTTCGAGCCGGGCCTGCAGTTCCGCGACTTCCCCTTCCATGCGGGCTTTTTCGGCCATATCCATGTTGGCGGAATCGGCGACCGTATCTTCCAGTTTGTTGGGGTCCAGAAAATCCATCCTGCTTACACCCGACCGCTGAATGCGGCTTCGAGGCGGTCTTCCCAGTTTTCCGGGGTGTCAGGGAATTCCGGTTTCACATCGAATTGCAGAAAGCGCTCGCCGCGCTGTGCGAATACCTGGACAAGCTCCAGCAGCTCCTGAAAATTTTTCAGATCGTGATTGGAAATCAAAATGTTGCTGAGTTTCAAAACATCATTGCTCATCTTTGTTACCTGTCTCGCTCGTTGTAGGTGGTAGCCATGCCTTACTTAATTATAAATGAGATCTTTTTGATCTGGATCAACTGTTTTGTGTACTGACTTGACCGTGGATTTGGCTGCGCCTAATATGTCCCACTATTCCCGTAATTTGGAATACTCTAACATACTTATTTTAGGGTGCCGCGTTCCGAACAACCATCGAATGTACGTGGTGTTCCCGTTTGTGGGCAACAGCAAGAGGGAAACAATTTGTTGTTCCAGGCAGGCTCGGGAGTTGGTTTATATCCCAAAAGGGATAGTCAGGGCTGACCTGCTTACTCCCGAAGGTGGAGTGTATTCCTTGCCGCAGCTCCGATATATTAGCAGCCGTTGATAAAGTCGGTTGTCATCGTTGACGAAGGCGATTGTCAACACCGGAGTGACAACGAACAGAGTTACGGAACACTGAAGCGCAACAACTTCAGCGATCCACAAAACTGCAAGCAATTCAGATCTAGTCAGGAGAAACCGAAAATGGCGATCGATAAGCACGAAACACCCATGATTGACCAGCTCGTAGACGGCCCATGGCCCAGCTTCATCAAAGGCATTCAGCGCCTGCGTGACGAGCACCCCAGCGAGCGTATCAACGGCATGGCCAACGACCTGCTGGGTCAGCTGGAAACTTCTTATGAAACCCGCAAGGGTTACTGGAAGGGCGGCACCATTTCCGTATTCGGTTATGGCGGCGGCATCATCCCGCGCTTCACCGAGCTGAAAAATGATGATGGCAGCTCCAGCTTCCCGGAAGCGCAGGAGTTCCACACCATGCGTATTCAGCCTCCCGGTGGTTTCCACTACACCACTGACATGCTGCGCCAGATCATGGATCTGGACGAAAAATACGGTTCCGGCATGATCTGTCTGCACGGTCAAACCGGTAACCTGATGCTGGTCGGTATGGATTCCGACGCGATTCAGCCTTTCTTTGATGACATGAATGCTATCGGTTGGGACCTCGGTGGTGCCGGCCCCTGCGTACGTACCGGTATGTCCTGTGTGGGCGCGGCGCGTTGCGAGCATTCCAATGCAGACGAGATGAAAATCAACCGCGTTTTGCTGAACAACTTCCAGGATGACATGCACCGTCCCGCACTGCCTTACAAGTTCAAGTTCAAGGTCAGTGGCTGCGCCAACGACTGCACCAACTCCATTCAGCGTGCAGACATGGCCATCATCGGCACCTGGCGCGACGATATGAAGGTCAACCAGGATGAGGTCAAAGCCTATGTTGAGCAGAAAGGCCGCAAGTATGTGGTAGACAACGTTATCAGCCGTTGCCCCACCAACTCCCTGTCCCTCAACGACGACGACACACTCGAAGTGAACAACAAGGACTGTGTCCGCTGCATGCACTGCATCAACGTCATGACCAAGGCCCTGTCCGCCGGCGACGACAAGGGTGTCACCATCCTCATCGGTGGTAAGCGTACCCTGAAGATCGGCGACCTGTTCGGTACCGTTCTGATTCCGTTCATGAAGCTGGATACCGACGAAGATTACGAGAAACTGGTTGAGCTTGCTGAAGAGTGTATCGACTTCTTTGCCGAGAACGCGCTGGAGCACGAGCGTACCGGTGAGATGATCGAGCGTATCGGCCTGGCCAACTTCCTGGAAGGTATCGGTGTCGATATCGATCCGAACATGATCAACCATCCCCGTACCAGCAGCTACGTTCGCATGGACGGCTGGGACGAAGAAGCCGCCAAGTGGGAAGAAAGCAAGGCTGGCTGATACAGTAACTTTTTGATCCGATCAGCAGGCAGCGGCTGGCCGCTGCCTGCACTGAACAACTCGATTTATTATTTAGGAGGTTCGCATGTCAGATGCACCTGTTATGCCCATTGAATCTGGAACGCCCGACAGTTTCCAGTATATGCACCCCACATTGCGTAAGAACTATGGTCAGTGGGCCTATCACGACCGACCCCGTCCCGGTGTTCTGCATCATGTGTCCAACTTCGGTGACGAGATCTGGACCGTAAAGGCCGCTTCTCCCCGTCAGCTCGATATCATGACGCTGCGTGAGATCTGTGATATTGCCGATGAGTTCTGCAAGGGCTATCTGCGTTTCACCATGCGTGGCAACATCGAATACATGGTAACTGATGAATCTCAACTCGAGCCGCTGATCAAACGTCTGAACGATGCCGGCTATCCTATCGGTGGTACCGGTAACTCAGTAACCATGATTTCCCACACCCAGGGCTGGTTGCACTGCGATATTCCCGGCACCGACGCATCCGGTGTTGTAAAGTCCCTGATGGATGAGCTGATCGATGAATTCGTGGTTGAGGAAATGCCCAACCGCGTGCATATCACTACCTCCTGCTGCCAGATCAACTGTGGTGGCCAGGGTGATATCGCGATCAATATCCAGCATACCAAGCCGCCCAAAATCAACCATGATCTGGTGGGTAATGCCTGTGAGCGTCCTTCGGTAGTGGCCCGTTGCCCGGTAGCGGCCATTCGCCCCGCCATGGTAAACGGCAAGCCCACTCTGGAAGTGGACGAGAAGAAATGCATCTGCTGTGGTGCCTGCTTCCCTCCCTGTCCTCCGATGCAGATCAACGATCCCGAGCATTCCAAGCTGGCCGTATGGGTTGGTGGCAAGCATTCCAATGCCCGTTCCAAGCCCATGTTCCATAAACTGGTTGCTGCTGGCCTGCCCAACAATGCGCCTCGCTGGCCTGAAGTTGCCGAAGTGGTCAAGAAGATCCTGGCAGCTTACAAGGAAAACGCCAACGACTACGAGCGTATGGGTGAGTGGGTAGAGCGTATCGGCTGGCAGCAGTTCTTCGATCTGACCGGTCTGCCGTTCACCAAATATCATATTGATAACTGGCGCGGCAGCCGTAACAGCCTGAATCAGTCCGCGCACATCCGCTTCTGAGAAGGAGTCGTATAGGTTATGAAATTTTCTATACAAGTTAACGAAGGGCCTTATCAGCACCAGGCTTCGGACTCTGCCTATCAGTTCACCAAGGCGGCGCTGGAAAAAGGACACGAATGCTTTCGCGTCTTTTTCTATCACGACGGTGTGCTCAATGGCACCCGTCTGACCACGCCTCCCCAGGACGATCGCAATGTCGTCAACAACTGGACCGAGCTGGCAGAGAAGTATGACCTGGATCTGGTGGTTTGCGTGGCGGCTGCCCAACGCCGCGGTATCGTCGATGACGGCGAGGCCGAGCGCAACGGCAAAGATGCGACCAACATTGCTCCACGATTCCGCATTTCCGGTCTGGGGCAGCTGGTTGAAGCTGCTATCCAAAGTGAACGTCTGGTCGTATTCGGCGATTAACAGGAGGATTGAATTATGTCTGATACAAAGAATTTCATGTTCCTCAATCGTCGTGCGCCCTATGGCACCATCTACGCCTGGGAATCACTGGAAGTCGTGCTGATTGCGGCTGCATTCGAGCAGAACGTAAGCCTGATGTTTGCCGATGACGGCGTCTATGAACTGACCAAGGGTCAGGACACTGCCGGTATCGGTATGAAGAACTTCTCTCCCACCTATCGCACCCTGGGTGACTACGAAGTGCGCCACATGTATGTGGACAAGGCTTCCCTGGAAGCCCGTGGGCTGACGGCCGACGATCTGGTTCAGGTCGAATGGGAAGACTGGGAGACTGAAGAGTCTGTGGATAATATCGTGGAAGTCGTTGATTCTGAGAAAGTAGCCGAGCTGCTGGCGGAATCCGACGTCGTATTCAGTTTCTGAGGAGAGCGTAATGAGCGATCTGCACACTGTAAATAAATCGCCTTTCGAGAAGAACTCCCTGGAAAGCTGTCTGCGCTTGTCCAAGGCAGGTTCTGCCATACTGCTGTATGAAGATGGCGTTTATGCTGCACTCAAAGGTACCGCTGTCGAAAACATGATCGCATCTGCGGTCGGCGACAAGAAGGTCTATGTCCTGGGGCCTGACTACAAGGCTCGTGGTTTGGCCGATGATCGCATGATCGACGGCGTGGAAGTAGTGGATTACGCAGGTTTTGTGGACCTGGTTGAAGCTAACGACAAGGTTCAGGCCTGGGTTTGATCCCGTTCCTGGATAAAATTTTTGATTGATTATTAGGAGATACAAACATGCCTATCGAAGTAGATGGTAAGACTTTAGAGACTGATGAAGAGGGTTACCTGGTAAACCTGAACGATTGGGTTCCCGGCGTTGCCGAGGTTATGGCGAAGGAAGATGATCTGGAACTGACCCAGGATCACTGGGACATTATCAACTTCCTGCGTGAGTACTACGAAGAGTACCAGATCGCTCCTGCGGTTCGTGTACTGACCAAAGCCGTAGGCAAGCGCCTGGGCAAGGAAAAAGGCAACAGCAAGTACCTGTACGGTCTGTTCCCTTACGGTCCTGGCAAACAGGCATGCCGTTATGCCGGCCTGCCCAAGCCGACTGGTTGCGTGTAAGCGCAAACTGAAGCAGTGGGAAGGCGGTTTCGATCGCCTTCCCGGTTTTTCCGAAATCTGAAAGAGTTTTTCGAAACATGTCGCTTGCTATCACAGTGCTTTTCTATCTGGCCACGGTTATTCTGATTGCCGGGCTGGCGTATCGTATCTGGGTTTATGCCAAGGTTCCTGCACCCCTGAGGATTGCCACGACTCCCGCGCCCGTGACCAAGGGTGGTGTTGTGTTGCGAATGTTCCGTGAAGTGGCCTTTTTCGAAAGTCTTTTCAAAAGCAACAAGCTGTTGTGGTTGCTTGGCGTGTTGTTTCACTTTGGTTTGCTGCTCGTACTGATTCGCCATCTGCGTTATTTCATCAACCCGGTTCCCACGGTGATAGAACTCATGCAGCCTTTTGGCAAGTATGCGGCTTTCGCAATGATCATCGGCTTAATGGGACTGTGGGCGCGTCGCTTCGTCATCGATCGCGTGCGTTACATCAGTTCACCGTCAGATCACCTGATTCTTGCACTGCTGGTGCTTATCGGTATCAGTGGTGCTTCCATGACCTTCGTGTCGCACACGGATATCGTGGGGCTCAAGAATTTCACCATGGGTTTGCTGACCTTTGACTGGAAACCGCTGCCTTCTGATCCCCTGCTGGCGATTCACCTGTTCCTGGTTTCCGTGCTGATGATCATCTTTCCTTACAGCAAACTGTTGCATGGTGTGGGTGTGTTTTTCAGCCCGACCCGTAACCAGGTGGACAATCCACGGGAAAAGCGCCATATCGTGGAATGGGCGCGCAAGTTTGAAGAATAATCCTGATAACTGTACGGCATTGTAATAGAGGCAATAGGTCCAGCTCATGGCAAAAGCAAATTTTGAAGTTCCCGAGCTCAAGGAATATCCGGAAGTTCCAAAAATAGAGCCAGGCTCTATGGCGCATCTGGAAACCTTCAAGGCAAAACCCGAGTTTCAGGAAGCTCTGGGTTTCCAGGGTGAATTGCAGGAAAACTGGCAGGAACAGGCTATAGAAGCTATGGGCGATATGCTGACCAAATATCGTTCCTTGAAAGTGTATATGGATTCCTGCGTCAAGTGCGGCGCCTGTACCGACAAGTGTCATTATTATCTGGGTACAAAAGATCCCAAGAACATGCCGGTAGCGCGTCAGGATCTCATGCGCAAGGTCTATCGCCGTTACTTTACTTTTGGCGGAAAGTTTTTCCCCAAACTGGTTGGCGCCACTGATTTCACTCAGGAAGTGCTGGACGACTGGTACAACTATTACCATCAGTGTTCCCAGTGCCGCCGCTGTTCCGTGTTCTGTCCCTACGGTATAGATACCGCGGAAATTTCCATGGCCGCCAGAGAGATCATGGATCGCATCGGGTTGGGCGACAAGTACTCAAACGAGATCATTGGCAAGGTCTATCGTATTGGTAACAATCTGGGGTTGCCCGGTCCTGCGCTGGAAGATACCTTGGAAGGCCTGGAAGAGGACGTGTTCGATGAGACAGGAGTGGAAGTCAAATATCCGCTGGATGTCAAAGGCGCGGATATTCTTCTGGTAACGCCTTCCGCAGACTTTTTTGCTGAACCTCACGTGGATGGTCTGATTGGTTACGGCAAGGTGTTTCACGAAGCGGGCGTTTCCTGGACCATGAGTTCCCACGCTTCTGAAGCGGCCAACTTCGGGATGTTCATCGGCTCTTACGAAAACATGCGCAAGATTTCCCAGCGGATTCGTAAAGCCGCGCTGGACCTGGGTGTCAAACGGATTATTTTCGGCGAGTGTGGACATGCCTGGCGAGTGGCCTATGCCTTCTTGAACACACTTGCGGGGCCGTGGGATTTCCTGGATCCCGACTATCCCGTGCCACAGCATATTCTCGAATTCACCCTGGGCGAGATAGAAAAAGGCACCCTGAATATTGATAAGTCATTGAATGATGACATGGTGTTAACTTTCCATGACTCCTGCAATGTGGCCCGGGCTACACGCATGGGCGACAAGCCGGGTGGTCAGTTTGAGATCCCGAGAACCGTTATCAAGGCAGTCTGCAACAACTATGTGGACATGCCGGAAGATACTATCCGGGAGGCAACGTTCTGCTGCGGTGGCGGCGGCGGGTTGCTTACCGATGACCTCATGGAACTGCGGGTAAAGGGCGCCAAGCCCCGCATGGAAGCATTGAAGAGCGTTACGGAAGAATACGGCGTGACCCATATGGCGGCTATCTGCGCCATATGCAAATCCCAGTTTACGAAGGTAATACCGTACTACGGTTTCGACATGGATCAGATAGTCAGTGTTCACCAGCTGGTGTCCAATGCACTGATTCTTACTGGTCAGAATGGCGAAGACGAAGATGATGAATCCGAGGAAGATGCGGCCTGAACCGGCAGCCTTCCGCAACAAAATAATCCTCCCGTAAGGGTAACAGTTTTAACTGGTTTGGAGAGTGACAATGGCAACTCCTAGTGATGAAATGACAAAGAACATTACCTGGCGTCGGTTTGAAGATGGTCAGAACAAGTGGGACGATTGGACCGATGACATCTTCAACTATGATACTTCGCACAAGTGTCCCACGTATGTGCATGAAACCCCTCCTTGTCAGGGTAGTTGCCCTTCGGGTCATGATGTGCGTGGCTGGTTGTCTATTGTTCGCGGAATTGAAAAACCTGCGGAAGGCATGGAAATGGAAGAATATGCTTTCCTTCGCGCTACAGAATCCAATCCGTTTCCTTCGATGATGGGTCGGGTCTGTCCTGCTCCCTGTCAGGACGGCTGCAACCGGAATGATGTCGAAGACTACGTTGGCATCAACTCTATTGAGCAATTCATCGGTGACAAGGGCCTGGAAAAGGGCTACGCCTTCGAGGCTGGCAAGGACACGGGAAAGAAAATCGCCATTGTTGGCGGCGGACCGGGCGGTATGGCGGCGGCCTATCAACTGCGCCGCATGGGGCATGGCGTCACTGTCTTTGAAGCCCAACCCGAGCTGGGCGGCATGATGCGTTATGGTATCCCCAACTATCGGGTGCCTCGTGACAAGCTGGCCGCCGAAAACCAGCGCATCGTGGAGATGGGTGTGGACGTCAAGTACAACACCCGTGTTGGAAAGGATGTCAGTGTCGAAGACCTGGAAAAAGATTTTGACGCTATTATCTGGGCTGTGGGCTGCTGGACCGGCCGCGCGCTGCCTGTAGACGGCTGGGAAGGTACTCCGAACTGCGTGACGGGTGTCGCCTATCTCAAGGCTTTCAACGAAGGCCGTATGAAGGTAACCGGCAAGAAACTGATCTGTGTGGGTGGTGGTGATACCTCTATCGACGTGGTATCCGTTGCCCGCCGTATTGGCACGAACCCTGCCATGTCTGGAAATCCGGAAGACGTTGTGCATGACGACAGCATGGATCAGGATGAGTCACTGGTGGCAGGGCGTGAGCCTGTAGATGCTACGCTGACTTCCCTGTTCACCAAAGAAAACATGATGGCGGCAGAGCATGAGATTCATGATGCCATTCACGAAGGTGTCACCATACTGGACGGTGTGATGCCACTGGAAGTCATCAAGGGTGATGATGGCCGTGCCACCGGCCTGAAGGTGTGCGACTGCACCATGGATGGCATGACTCCGATTCCTGTCGAGGGTACCGAGCGTGTCCTGGAAGCAGATATCATCGTTGCGGCCATCGGTCAGGGCGGTGACATGACCGGACTGGAAAGCTTCGACAACGGTCGTGGCCTTATGGACACCACCAACAATTACCAGCTGAAGGACAAGCCCAATCACTTTGCCATCGGTGATATCGTGCGTCCGCACCTGTTGACGACTGCGATTGGGCAGGCCTGGGTGGCTGCGGAATCTGTTGACGAATTCCTCAAGGGCGAGGAAATCAAGAAGCGTCCGAAGGTTGACGTACATCATTTCGATCTGCTGGAAAAAATGCATGAAGCCGGTCTGGATCCCGAACATTTCGACCCCAATGCCGGTGATCAACGTGGTACATCTTCATCCAACTTCGCGGTGCACAATTATGAGGACCGCTCCTTTGCAGAGATCATCAGCAGTGATGAGCTGTTCCTCGGTCACTTCGAGGTGACACCGCGTCACAAGCGTTCAGAAGACGTGCCAAGTGCTGACGAAGTTCTGGGGCATTTTAAGGAACGCATGCAGGGTCTGGATGAAGAAACTGCCCAGAAAGAAGCTGACCGCTGCATGAGTTGTGGTCTGTGCTTCGAATGTGACAACTGTGTTATCTACTGTCCACAGGACGCGGTTTACCGTGTACCCAAGGCAGAGGCTACCACAGGCCGCTATGTTGCTACAGATTATTCTCGTTGCATTGGCTGTCACATTTGTCACGATGTATGCCCGACTGGTTACATTCAAATGGGCCTTGGTGAGTAAACAGGAACAGAGGCTTTTTCCATGACTCGCAAAAGCGTAATCATGTTTCTGGCTGCAAGCATTGCCGGGCTGTTCATCAGCCTGGTGAGTGCCCAGGCTGGTGAAGCAGTAGAAGGTACGGCCAAGGCCGACAAGCTGGAACAGTGTGTGGAGCCCACGCCTGTCATGCGCCGAAATCACTTTGAGTTTATCCAGCACCAACGTGATCTTACCGTGCATGAAGGTATACGCGGCAGCAAATACAGTCTTGCCGGTTGTGTCGACTGTCATGCGAGAAAGGATGCCGCCGGAAAGGCGGTACCCGTAAACGCAGAAGGGCAGTTCTGCGACGGTTGTCATGATTATGCTGCCGTGAGTCTCAAGTGCTTTGAGTGTCACAGGACTGTTCCGGGGGAGAAATGAGTATGTCCAGAGAGAAACAACAAGGGCGTCGCGAGTTTCTGAAAACATCAGCTGCTGCTGCCGCGGTAACGATTGCCCCCGGTGTCATGCTGCACACGTTGTCTGCAGATGCTGCTCCCAGAACCGAGCCGGTTACCGACAAGGTACGATGGGGGATGCTTATCGATGCCAACAAATGTGCGGATGGCTGTACGGAATGTGTGGCTGCCTGTGACAAGGAGAATGGCCTCGATCTCGTCGATATGCCGGAAGGTGCCGACCCCAGTCTCTGGGAACGTCAGCGTCCCCGCTGGATTCGCCAGGTAAAGCTCAAGGACAATCTTTCCGGCAGAATCACCAATCTGCCCATGATGTGTCAGCATTGCGAAGAGCCGCCCTGTGTGGACGTATGCCCTACAGGCGCCTCTTTCCGACGTGCCGATGGTATCGTCATGGTAGATCGCCATATTTGTATCGGCTGCCGTTATTGCATGATGGCCTGTCCTTACAAAGCCAGGTCCTTTATTCATGCGGAAGTGGCGGAGAAACTGACCCATACGCCCCGGGGAAAAGGTTGTGTGGAAAGCTGTAACTTCTGTGTCCAGCGTCTGGACAACGGAGAAAGCACCACAGCCTGCCAGGAAGCCTGCAAGCATCAGGCGATAGTTTTCGGTGATCTGAATGATCCTGATAGCGCAGTTTCACAGGCGCTGAAAAAATATCCCAGTGTACAGATTCGTGCCGATCTGAAATTGAATACCGGCGTACGCTACAGCAATATCTGATTTGATTTTGATTAGGTGGTGAAGTAATGAAAAAGACTCACTTCAGCGAATGGGGCATAGAAAGTCCTCGTTACTGGGGCATGCTGGCGGTGCTCGGCGCCATTGTTGCCATAGCCGGCGGCGCGGTGTTCTACATGGAGCACAATGGACACTGGGTAACCGGAATGACCAATCAGGTCGTCTGGGGTATTCCGCATGTCTTCGCCATTTTCCTGATCGTGGCGGCTTCCGGCGCCTTGAATGTGGCTTCTATCGGTACCGCATTCGATAAAAAGATCTACAAGCCCCTTGGAAGACTGTCCGCGTTGCTTGCCATCACTTTGCTGGCCGGTGGACTTGCCGTACTGGTGTTGGATCTGGGACAGCCGGGTCGTTTGCTCATAGCCATGACGCACTACAACTTCAAGTCCATCTTCGCCTGGAATATCTACCTTTATATGGGATTCATGGGTATTGTGGCCGTTTATATCTGGTTCATGATGGATCATCGTATGAAGCCGTATTATAAGCCCGTCGGTGTGCTGGCTTTCCTGTGGCGACTGATACTGACCACGGGTACAGGTTCCATATTTGCCTTCATCGTGGCTCGCCAGGGTTATGATGCTGCGATCCTTGCCCCCATGTTCGTCATCATGTCTTTTGCCTATGGACTGGCTGTTTATATATTGGTGTTGATGTTTGCCTTCAAGGTGGATGGGCGTGATATCGGCTACGCCATACAGCGGCGCCTGAAGAACCTGTTGGGTGTTTTTGCTGCCGCGGTTTTCTATTTCACGCTGGTTTATCATCTGACCAATTTGTATGGAACAGAGAACCATGCCTATGAAGCCTTTATCCTTCGTGATGGCGGCATCTATACCCTGTTGTTCTGGGCCGGATGGGTATTCGTGGGTTGCCTGCTGCCCATAGGTATCGTTTATCATCCGTCGCTGGGCAAAACACGCGGCGGTCTGATCGCTGCGGCTACTGCAGTGATTCTCGGGGGCTTTGCCACGATGTATGTCATCGTTATCGGTGGTCAGGCTTTCCCCATGGCCATGTTCCCCGGTAAGACAATTGTTGCCAGCGGATTCTTTGATGGAGTCAACGGCCAGCCCATGCTGTATTCGCCAACCCTGGCTGAATTCCTGCTCGGAATCGGTGGAGTGGCGCTGGTATTGCTGCTGACCTTTATCGGAATCCGCATGCTGCGGTTCCTGCCGAACAGTTTGTCTGATGAGGTTGCCGACCCGCACTATACCAAGTCATAATCGGGTAACCGTACAAAGCATCACAAGGGCGGTCTTTTAGACCGCCTTTTTGCATTCTGGAAACAAGGCCATGGCTCATCTGATGATATCTGCCGCGCACAAATCGTCTGGAAAGACGACGATAAGCATCGGACTGTGCGCCGCATTTCAGCGTAAGTCGCTCGTGGTACAGCCCTTCAAGAAAGGGCCGGACTATATCGATCCGCTTTGGCTTGGCCAGGCAGCCGGCCGCGCCTGTTACAACCTCGATTTCTTCACCACCGGCTCCCGTGAGATCGAGCATTTGTTCCACAGCAAGATGGCAGGTGCTGATATCGGTATCATCGAAGGCAACAAGGGTTTGTACGACGGTCTGGATTTGCATGGCAGCAACAGCAATGCGGCGCTTGCCGGCTTGCTGGGCGCTCCGGTGGTGCTGGTGCTTGATACCCGTGGCATGACGCGGGGCATAGCGCCCCTGATTCTGGGGTATCAGGCCTTTGATGAGCAGATCCGTATAGCTGGCGTTATTCTCAACAGCGTTGGTGGCACACGTCATGAAAGTAAATTGCGCAGTGTCATCGAGCACTATACAGATGTCCGTGTGGCCGGTGCTGTTCCAAGAAACGATGCTGTGCAGATCGAGGAACGTCATCTTGGCCTGATGCCAAGCAATGAAGCGGATGCCGCCCAGAAGCGTATCGACAGTATTGCCGAGCATGTGGCAGGTCATGTCGACCTGGACGCCTTGCTGGAGATATCCCGAAGCGGGCAGACAACTGACGTGGCTCCACAGGACCGTGCGGCCCAAATACAGCTGTCACCGGAAGTTCGTATTGCCTATGCCAGAGATGCCGCTTTCGGCTTTTATTATCCGGATGACCTGGAAGCCATGTCTCGGGCCGGCGCAGAACTGATACCTTTCGATACCCTGAATGATGCAAAACTGCCCGATGCAGATGGACTGTTCATTGGCGGCGGTTTTCCGGAAACTGCCATGTCAGCTCTGGAAAGCAACCGGAGTATGCGGGCTTCTATCAAGGCGTTTATCGAGGAAGGAGGCCCCGCGTATGCAGAGTGCGGCGGTCTCATGTATCTGTGCCGCAGTCTGCACTGGCAGGACAAGCGGGCTGCTATGGCTGGCGTGTTGCCTGCAGATGTAAAAATGCACCAGAAACCGCAAGGTAGAGGCTATGTGCGTTTGTGCGAAACTAGTGACCATCCCTGGTTGGCCGGGGATGTCCCTCCCCAACAGGTGAATGCCCATGAGTTCCACTATTCGGGGCTGGAGAATCTGGACGCCAGCCAGAAATTCGCTTATAAGGTTGAACGTGGATATGGGGTAGATGGTTTGCATGACGGGTTGATCTACAAGAATCTGCTGGCAAATTATTCGCATATGCGCAATGTCGGATCCAACCATTGGGCAGAACGTTTTGTGTCCCATGTGGCCGCGTGCAAGCACAGAAATAAAATTTAGAGGAATCAGCTGGAAATGTTCACGATAACTCCTGCAGCAGCAAAGCAGATAAAGGTCGCCGCCGAACAGGGTGGTACAGAAGGCATGGCCTTGCGCCTGGCCGTCAGAGAAAAGAAGGACGGCTCGTTTGATTACCACATGGGCTTCGATGAGCCTGCGGATACCGACAAGCGCGTGCGTACGGAAGGTGTGGAAGTGGTCATGGACCCCAGCTTTGACAAGTACCTCGAAGAATGTATCCTTGATTTCGTTGAAATGGATGATGGTAGCTGGCAGTTCGTGTTTCTCAATCCGGCAGACCCCCATTACGTGCCGCCAAAACTCAACTGATCCCAGGTCTTCGCGCTTCCGTATCCTTTCAATACCGGTCAGCCCATGGAACTGTCGCCAGAAGATTCGCTACGCCTGAACGTGATGCTCGCCAACCAGCCCCAGGCGATTCGCATCGACGAGTCAAGGATGGTGATGTATGCCCTGTCCGAAAAGGGCGAAATGGAAATACCTCTCAACCCGACCTGTCGTGACGAACAGTATCTGAAACAGATAAGAGAGATGCTGTCCATGCATGTGCTCGGCTCGCCATCAGGTTATCCCCAGCATATCTGGTCGCGTATGGGGCATTTGAGCAATGAAAATCTCGAAGACCTGCTGCTGCTTGGCGAACCGGACGCCGTGGTGGCCGTCGCCTATTCCAGTGAACTGACGGATGAACTGGCCCGAAAGGTATGGTGGGCGCTGGAAGATGCAGAAAATGCCAGGCAGATGCTGCGCTCGCCTCAGATCGTCGAAGGTGACATGGGCCCTGTCCTGGCCGCTTTTCTGGTGGAATTTCTGCCTTTTGAGACCGAAGCGGAAAAAATCATGGATACGATGCAACTGGTGCTGCAACCCGGTTTGCTCGAACCCGCTGTGGTGGAAGATCTGTGGAAACGGGGCAGACGCAAGAATGCCTTCTATGTGGGTTTTCTCGCTACCTTGCCGGATACACTGCCGGGGGCAGCCGGGCAGTTGTCAGCGCCTACTGAATGGTCTGAAACATTGCGAGAAATGGCGGATGGGGGAAACAGGCTGGCCGCATTGCTGCACAGGGTGATGTCGCCATCAGGCCAGAAATGGCTGGCCACATTTCGGCAGGTACTGGAGAAACCTGGCAACCAGGATGTGGTGAACCGTTCACTGGAGGTCGCAGCGGATTATTTCAGTGCTGCCAGGCCGGAAGGCAAGGCCGACGCGACCCTGGAGGAGTTGTCGGAAGAAGCTGGATTGTGGGTGAATGATAGGGGCAACGCACTTGCCCAGCAGATTCTCGATATGGATTCGACGTTGACCGAGAGACTGCGTGCACTGCGGGTACTGTCCGGTTCCGGCTATGGTCTGGTCAGGCCGGTATTTGGCAGGACCGATGCCATCGGTACACTCATGCGCCGCAAGCTGCAGCCGGTAATGGAACCCTATCTGGAATATGTTGCACAGCTGCTGGCCTAACTTGTCCTTCAGGCAGCCCCTATTTCTTTCTTGACCGCCTTTTACGCCCTTCGTAGGTATTGATGGCCGGAATGATCTGCGAAAAGGGCAGGTTTTCAAGGGCGCCATAATGGGCGACAGCTTCTTCGATGAGACCGGCGATTTCCGGAATCGGCACTGGCACAGGCTGTTCGGGATGGAGCGCCAGGTAGAGACCGCGCAGGCTGCCGATCTGTACCTTGATGGCCTTGGCATGTCCCAGGTTCTGACGGGTATCGCGCAGCTTCAGTGAAAACCGGGCATGTTCCTTCATTACTTCCAGGTACTGTTTGCAGATTTGCTGCGCCGGGGTGTCCGTGCAGTTGGCGGCTTCACGTTCGGCGATCAGCATCTTCTGGCATTTGCTGCACCGCGCCTGCGATGTCAGTATGCCTTTTTCAAAGACACAATAGTTTTCGTTGACTTCATGGTAGGTCTGCCGGTAAGCGTCTTCGTCCAACTCAGTGTTCCTGTTTGAAACGGTGAATCAAACGGCGGTCTTTCTTGTTCGGCCGTCCTTCTGTTCTCACCGGGCTGGAAGCGCGGGCTGCACGCAACAGCGCGAGTTCATCTTCCCGCTGTTTGCGGCTGGTTTCCGATTCGGTATAGAAATTCACGGCTTCGGAGGCGGGCCGCCGCTGTCTGGGCAGCTGCAGAATCTCGATTTCCCAATGCAGCCCGTTCTTGGATATGGTGAGCCTGTTTCCCTGTCTGACATCCTTGCCGGGTTTGCTGCGCTGGCCGTTCAGATGCACTTTTCCACCGGAAATGGCTTCTGCAGCGAGTTTGCGGGTCTTGAAGAAACGTGCTGCCCAGAGCCACTTGTCCAGGCGCATCTTTTCCTGTCCGTCCATAGCGGCTGATACGGTCAGGTGGGACCGTCTTCGGATGCATCGATGCTGTGGGCAAAGGCGGCTTCATCGTTGTGTGGTGCCAGCCCCAGCAGCGGATCGAGCTTCCCGTAGGCGTCCAGCTGCGCCATGTCATCGAATCCGCCGACATGGAAGTCATCAATGAAGATCTGCGGTACCGTACGGCGGTTGCTGCGTTGCATCATCTCCACCATCTTGTCCCTGTCCATGTCCACCCGGATTTCTTCATATTCGACTCCCTTGTTCTGCAGCAGGGATTTGGCGCGCACACAGTAGGGGCACATGGCGGTGGAATAGACGACGATATGTGGTGTTGGCACAGCGGGTTTCTCCAATGGTAAATACAGTATTTTGTTATATCCGTATATCCTAGCATCTTTTTTGCGCCTGAAAACAGAGTAAACTGTGCCCTTTCGAGCCTGAACCGCCTTGCGGCCAATGACTTTGCCATGTGGAAAAATGCCAGCCCCAGAACCATCTATTTGCAGGACTACCAGCCGCCCGCCTGGATTACGGATACCGTAGATCTGGAGTTCCGCCTGTACGAGCAGGGCACCCGGGTCATCTCACGACTGACACTGGAGCGCAACCCGGCTTTCAGCGGAGAAACAGACGAACTGCGCCTGGACGGGGAAGGGCTGAAGCCTGTCTGGCTGCGCCTGGACGGCAGCGAACTCCACGGTGATGCCTACCGTATCGACGACCAGGGGTTGACCCTGTTCAATCCGCCCGAATATTTTGTGCTGGAGTCCGAGGTGGAACTGTCACCCGAGACCAATACGGCCCTGGAGGGACTCTATCGCAGCGGGAGTATGTTCTGCACCCAGTGCGAGGCAGAGGGTTTCCGGCGCATCACCTGGTACCAGGAC
>DRLF01000454.1 GCA_011051425.1 Thiolapillus brandeum
AGCCAGAGCCGAGGAACACAATCTGCCCGTACATGACCTGCAGGGATGTAGGGAATGCTGGTAACGCAGGATGCAGTTGCCAGTGCCTGTACATCGCCGCTCCTGCGCATGACCTCCAGGGAAGGAGGAAATGCTGGAACTGCCGGGAGCAGTTCCAGTGCCCTGCGCCCGCGGCATACCGTCCGGGTATCTACGCCGTACCGCCGTCCCTGGCTCTTTACGGCATACCGTCCATCCCTGGACATAAAAAAACGGGGCCGAAGCCCCGTCTCTCAGCTGTTGTAGCCCGGGATTCTACTCATCCTCGCCCACAGCCTTCATGCTCAGCCGTATACGGCCCTGCTTGTCCACTTCCAGCACTTTCACCTTGATGATATCGCCTTCAGACAGCTTGTCGCTTACCTTCTCGACCCGCTCTTCGCTGATCTGGGAAATATGCACCAGGCCATCCTTGCCAGGCAGGATGGTAACGAAAGCGCCGAAATCCATGAGTTTGGCAACCTTGCCTTCATAGACCGTACCCACTTCCACATCGGCGGTGATCAGTTCGACACGCTTGCGCGCTTTCTCACCCGCCGCCTTGTCCACAGAGAAGATCTTCACCAGGCCGCTGTCGTCGAGATCGACGGTCGCCCCGGTTTCTTCGGTAATGGAGCGGATAGTGGCGCCTCCCTTGCCGATGACATCACGGATCTTGTCCGGATGAATACGGAAAGAGATGATACGCGGCGCATGCTCCGACATCTCCTGACGAGGCGCGTTGATAGCCTTGTTCATCTCTTCCAGGATATACATACGGCCGTCTTTGGCCTGGGTCAGGGCGATATCCATGATCTCGCGGGTTATGCCCTGAATCTTGATGTCCATCTGCAGCGCGTTGATGCCATTTTCGGTACCGGCAACCTTGAAGTCCATATCACCCAGATGATCCTCGTCGCCAAGGATATCGGTGAGCACAGCAAAGTCGTCGTTTTCCTTGATGAGGCCCATGGCCACGCCGGCCACCGGCGCCTTGATGGGCACGCCGGCATCCATCAGCGACAGGCTGGTGCCGCACACGGATGCCATGGAGGAGGAACCGTTGGATTCTGTGATTTCGGAAACGACACGCACGGAATACGGGAATTCTTCCAGTGTTGGCATCACGGACAGCACACCCCGCTTGGCGAGACGGCCATGACCGATCTCGCGGCGCTTGGGGCTGCCCACACGACCGGTCTCACCCACGCAGAAGGGAGGGAAGTTGTAGTGCAGCATGAACGGCTCGCGATAGGAACGGTCCAGTGCGTCCACGATCTGCGCGTCACGCTCGGTGCCCAGGGTCGTGATGACCAGTGCCTGCGTCTCACCACGGGTGAACAGTGCGGAGCCGTGAGTACGCGGCAGGACACCCGTCTTGATGCTGATATTGCGCACAGTCTTGGTGTCGCGACCGTCGATGCGCGGCTCACCCGCCAGGATGCGGCTGCGCACGGTTTTCTTCTTGAGCTTGTCCAGTGCTGCTGCGACTTGGTCTTCACTCCACTGTGGCTCGTCTCCGGCACACAGGGCCTCGATGGCAGCAGCCTTGACGGCATCCAGCTTGGCGTAGCGCTCCATCTTGTCGGTAGTGGAATAGGCTTCACCAATGCCGGCACCGGCCACTTCTGCAACCTTCTGCACCAGCTCAGCATCTTCTTCCGGAACCGTGAACTCGATGATTTCCTTACCCGCTTCAGCGGCAAGTTCCTTGATGGCTCCGATGGCGACCTGCATCTGTTCGTGGCCGAAGAGTACGGCGCCCAGCATGACTTCCTCGGACAGCTCCCGTGCTTCGGATTCCACCATCAGAACGGCTTCATCTGTACCGGCAACCACCAGATCCAGATCGGTGATTTCACTCAGGCCGGTGCCGGGAGGATTGAGCAGATACTGCCCGTCCTTGTAACCGACACGCGCCGCACCGATAGGTCCCTGAAACGGCAGACCCGAAATGGCCAGGGCAGCCGAGGTACCTATCAGAGAAGGAATCTCGGGATCGACATAGGGGTTGAGGGAGATGACCGTACAGATCACCTGGGTCTCATTTGTGTACCCCTTGGGGAACAGCGGACGGATGGGGCGGTCGATGAGGCGTGCAACCAGGATTTCCTTCTCGGAAGGACGACCTTCACGGCGGAAGAAACCACCGGGGATCTTGCCTGCCGCGTAAGTCTTTTCCTGGTAGTCGACCGTCAGGGGGAAGAAATCGCGTCCTTCCATAGCATGCTTGGACCCCACCACGGTGCACAGCACCACAGTGTCGTCCATGTTGATGATTACCGCGCCGTCAGCCTGACGGGCAACTTCTCCGGTTTCCAGCGTCACTTTGTGGTCGCCGAACTGGAACTCTTTCTTGATTGCAGTCACTTGGATATTCCTTCGTTTGTGAAATTGCGACGCTGAAATTAACGACGCAGGCCGAGACGTTTGATCAGATCACGATAGCGCTCTACATCCTTGCCTTTGAGATAGTCCAGCAGTTTGCGGCGGGAGTTGACCATGCGGATCAGACCCTGGCGGGAATGGTGATCCTTGTTGTGCTCCTTGAAGTGGGGCGTCAGATCGTTGATGCGCCAGGTCAGCAGCGCCACCTGAACTTCGGTGGAACCGGTATCGGTTGCACTCTTGCCATACTCTTCCACGATTTGCTTCTTGATCTCTGCACTCATTGACATAATTGTTCTCCAAAATAAACCGTCGCCTGCGACATGCAACGTTCCGTCCGACAATGAGTTCAGGCGGAACTGGCGATTAAAAAACCCGGATAGGATTCCGGAAGAAGGCGATTATCCTACATTCAGTTGGAATTCGCCAATAAACGACGCGGAGCGACCCGCCCATCGTCATCGATTTCACCGACTCCGATAAAATGCTCATCGGCGCCATAGATGCGCACATAACCTTCGGTGGGCGCCTTTGGCACCTGCACCGGCTGTCCCTGCTTGATGTAAAAACTGCTGTCTGCACCCAGATGCACTGCAGGCCAGTGATTCAACCCCGTATCCATGGACAGCAACAACTGGTCGAGACCGTGCAATCCCTTTTCTTCCGACACCTGTTGCAGGGTTTCCATGCTTACCATACCCTCCTCGTCGAAAGGACCGACCAGCGTGCGCCGCAGCGCCACCACATGTGCGCCCACTCCCAGGGCCTTGCCAATATCTTCCGCCAGGGTACGCACATAAGTCCCTTTGGAACAATGCACCAGCAAATCGAATTCCGGTGCGTCGAAATTCAGCAGTTGCAGATCATAGATGGTAATGTTGCGCGCCTCACGTTCGACTTCGATACCCTGACGGGCCAGCTTGTACAAACGCTGACCGTTGTGCTTGACGGCGGAATACATGGGCGGCAGCTGTGAAATCTCACCGGTAAAATCAGCGAGTACGTCCTGTACCTGATCCCGGGTAATGTGGTTGGCAGGATGAGATTCGATGATCTCTCCTTCGGCGTCGCCGGTAGAGGTGGTTTCACCCAGCCTGACCCGCACCCGGTATCGTTTGTCCGCGTCCAGCAGGAAGGCGGAAATCTTGGTGGCGTTGCCGAAACACAGGGGCAGCAGCCCGGTGGCCAGGGGATCGAGACTGCCGGTGTGTCCCGCTTTCTGCGCCTTGAACAGATGCTTTACTTCCTGCAGGGCGGCATTGGAGGTAATACCCAGGGGTTTGTCCAGCAGCAGTATCCCTGTAACATTCCTGCCCCGGGGTCGGCGGCGTCTACCCATCTTCTTCCCTGGTATCCGATGACACGGCCTTTTCGATCAGATCCGACAGCCGCTTTCCTTCTTCGATGGAACTGTCGTAGACGAATTTCAGCTCGGGCACGGTACGTGTCTTCATGATCTGTCCCAGGCGGCGGCGCAGGAAACTGGCGGCATGCCCCAGTACCTTGACGAAATAATCCGCCTCGTCCTTGTCCAGAACCGTGAAATAAATCTTGGCATGGGAGAGATCACGTGTGACGCGCACTTCCTGTATGGTGACTTCGGACAGACGCGGATCCTTGGCGGCATCACGCAGCAGCAATGCCAGCTCCCGGTGCATCTGCGCACCAATCCGGTCGCCGCGGTTGAATTCCCTCATGATTCCCTGCCGTTACAGCTCGCGCTGAACCTCTGTCCGGGAGAACACTTCGATCTGATCTCCGGGCTTGACGTCATTGTAGTTCTTCACGCCGATACCACACTCGGTGCCGGCCTTCACTTCCATGACATCATCCTTGTGGCGACGCAGGGATTCCAGCTCACCCTCGTAGATGACCACGTTATCGCGCAACACGCGTATGGGGCTGTTACGCTTGACCACGCCCTCCACCACCATGCAGCCTGCGATGGCACCGAGCTTGGAGGAACGGAACACGTCCCGTACTTCGGCCAGACCAATGATCTCTTCGCGGATTTCGGGTGACAACAGACCGGCTACAGCCTGTTTCACATCATCGATAACTTCATAGATGATGCTGTAGTAACGCAGATCCAGGTTGCTTTCCTCGATCACCTTGCGTGCGGCAGCGTCTGCCCGCACGTTGAAGCCGATGATCGCCGCGCCAGAAGTAAGCGCCAGGTTGGCATCTGACTCGTTGATACCGCCCACACCGGCGGCCACGATCTTAACCCGGGCCTCGTCAGTATGAATCTTCTGCAACGACTCTTTCAGCGCCTCGACGGAACCCTGTACATCTGCCTTGATGATGAGATTCACATAAGACACTTCGCCCTCACCCATACGGGTGAACATCTCATTGAGTTTGGCGGCTTTCTGTTCTGCCAGGCGCGAATCACGCTGCTGCTCGCGGCGCATTTCCGCCACTTCCCGCGCTTTCTTTTCGTCCGGCAGGGCAGCCATGCTGTCTCCAGCCTGGGGCACACCGGACAAACCCAGCACCTCGACAGGTGTGGAAGGCCCGGCTTCTTTCACCATCTTGCCGTTTTCATTGAACATGGCCCGTACACGGCCGTATTCGACACCGGCCACCACGGCATCACCCTGTTTCAGGGTGCCTGACTGTACCAGTACGGTTGCAACCGGGCCACGTCCCTTGTCGAGACTGGATTCCACCACGATACCCCGGGCATAGCCGGTAACCGGCGCCTTGAATTCAAGAATTTCTGCCTGCAGCAGGATGGCGTCCAGCAACTGGTCAACCCCTTCACCCGTCTTGGCGGAAACCTTGACGAACTGCGTATCACCACCCCAGTCTTCGGGCACGACTTCTTCCGCCACCAGTTCCTGCATTACCTTGTCAGGCTGTGCTTCGGGACGGTCGATCTTGTTCACAGCAACGATCATGGGTACACCTGCCGCCTTGGCATGCTGCACCGCTTCCTTGGTCTGGGGCATGACGCCGTCATCGGCAGCCACTACCAGAATAATGATATCCGTTGCCTGGGCACCCCGGGCGCGCATGGCGGAAAAAGCCGCGTGTCCCGGCGTATCCAGGAAGGTAACGGTGCCGTGACCTGTTTCCACACGATAGGCGCCGATATGCTGGGTAATGCCACCAGCCTCGCCGTCGGCCACCTTCGACTTGCGGATATAGTCCAGCAGGGAGGTCTTGCCGTGATCGACATGCCCCATGATGGTGACCACCGGCGCACGCGGCACGGGCTCACCTTCGGGTTCATGGGCAATGGAAGCGATCAGTTTGTCTTCCACGTCTTCTTCCTTTTGGAAGATGACCTTGTGCCCCATCTCCTCCACCACCAGTGCGGCTGTATCCTGGTCCAGCACCTGGTTTATCGTAACCATCATGCCCATTTTCATCAGTTCCTTGATGACTTCTGCGGCTTTTACCGACATCTGCTGGGCGAGTTCGCCGACGCTGATGTTCTCGGGCACCTTGACTTCACGCACCACGGGTGCCGTCGGTTTCTGGAAGCCATGATCCATGTCTGCCTGTGCGGCATCACGACCCCGGCTCTTGCGCGCCGGCTTGCGCCGTCCGCTCTTGCCGGCTGCCACGTGCAGCTCTTTACGGCCGCGACCGGGTTTACCGGCTTCCGCACGCCGCTGGGCCTTTTCCTTGCGCTCCCTGGCTTCCTGCTGGGTCTTGCGCTGTTCCTGCGCGCGGCGGGCAAGTTCGATATCCCGCTCCCGCTGCTGTTTTTCCGCTTCCGCCTTGGCGCGTTCTTCGTCTTCGGCCCGGGTACGCGCCTCTTCCTGACGCTTGCGTTCATCTTTCTCTGCCTGCAGCAGGGCTTCCTGCGCCTTGCGTCGCGCCAGTTCCTGCTCTTCGGCAAGACGGCGCTGCTCAGCCTGTTCGGCCAAGGCCTTTTTCGCCTCTTCCGCTTCCTTCAGCAGACGCTCCTGGTCCGTTTCGGCTGCCGGCGCTTTTGCATAGGTGCGCTTGCGCTTGACTTCCACATTCACGGTCTTGGCGGTGCGGGCCGCCCGCGCCGCAGGTGTGCGACCGGCTGATGCCGGCTGTTTGAGTTCGGTTGTCGTCTTGCGCTTGAGGGTGACCTTGCCGGTTTTGGCCGGACTTTTCCCTCCCTTGCCATGACTGGCGCGCAGAAAATTCAGCAGCTCCAGCTTTTCCTTCGCTGTCACCGGATCATCGGCGCTGCTCTTGTTCAAACCTGCCTGGGCAAACTGCTCCAGGAGACGATCCACCGGTACGCCTACATCGGCGGCCAACTGGCTGACTGTAATATCGCTCATGCCAATACCCCCTTACCCCTTGGGCTCGGATTCTGTTTCGTTTTCGGCTTCTTCAAACCAGGGCGCCCGTGCTGTCATGATCAGTTCACCGGCGCGCTTTTCATCCATGCCTTCAATTTCCATCAGTTCATCGACTGCCAGCTCCGCAAGGTCATCCATGGTGCTTACACCAATGGAAGCCAGTTGCAGAGCCAGGTCTTCGTTCATACCGTCCATGCCCAGCAGGTCTTCCGCCGGCTTGGCATCGGACAGGGATTCTTCCTGGGCAATCGCCCGGGTCAGCAATGCGTCACTGGCGCGGTTTCGCAGCTCTTCCACGATATCCGCATCGAATTCCTCGATAGCCAGCAGTTCCTCTTCGGGAACATAGGCGATTTCTTCGATCGTGGTAAAGCCTTCCTGCGCAAGAATGACCGCCACTTCCTCGTCCACATCCAGCTCTTCCATGAAGCCTTTGACGTACTGCTGAGCCTCTGCATCGGCTTTTTCCGCCAGTTCGTCCTCGCTCATGACATTGAGTGTCCAGCCTGTGAGCTGGCTGGCAAGGCGGATATTCTGGCCGCCGCTGCCGATAGCCTGGGACAGGTTCTCTTCCTTCACGGAGATGTCCATGGAATGGGCGTCTTCATCCACGACGATGGAGGCCACTTCCGCAGGCGACATGGCGTTGATAATGAACTGCGCAGGATTCTCGTCCCAGAGGATGATGTCCACGCGCTCACCCGCCAGCTCATTGGAAACAGCCTGCACCCGTGAACCCCGCATACCCACGCAGGCACCCACGGGGTCGATGCGCGGATCGTTGGTACGCACGGCGATCTTGGCGCGACGGCCGGGATCGCGGGCAGCACCCAGAATTTCGATCAGGCCGTCGCCCACTTCCGGCACCTCCAGTTTGAACAGCTCGATGAGCAGTTCAGGCGCAGTGCGCGATACGAACAGCTGGGGGCCCCGCACATCGGTACGGATTTCCTTCAGAAAGCCGCGCAGCCGGTCGCCGATGCGTACCGGCTCCTTGGGAATGACTTCGCTGCGCGGAATGATGGCCTCGGCATTGCTGCCCAGGTCCATAATGATTGCACCGCGATCCAGGCGCTTGACCACGCCGGTAACCAGCTGGCCGACCTTGTCTTCGTAGGCTTCCACCACCTTGGCGCGCTCGGCTTCCCGCACTTTCTGCACGATGACCTGCTTGGCGGTCTGTGCTGCAATTCGGCCGAACTCGATGGATTCCATCGGCTCTTCGACATAGTCACCGGGCTGAATATCGGGATTCTCGGCGCGCGCGGCGCTGAGCGTGATCTCCGATTTGGGGTTCTCCAGCACCGGTGTCTCGCTGTCATCCACTACCAGCCAGCGACGGAAGGTATCGTAATCACCTGTTTCGCGGTCGATCACTACACGCACTTCGATATCTCCACCGTGCTTCTTGCGTGTGGCGGAGGCAAGCGCGGCCTCAATGGCTTCAAAAATAATATCCTTGTCGACTTCTTTTTCGTTAGAAACCGCGTCTACGACGAACAGGATCTCTTTGGTCATCGCGATACCCTCAATAATTTAGCAGCAGGTTGTTGAAAAACGCCGTTTTTCGACGGCCTGTGTGCAGCACAGGGATGTGCCGCCATCTCCAGGGACATCATGTCACTGAAAATAAATGAAGCAGAAGATTGTATATTTCCGCTTCCGGGTTGAAAAAGCCCCTGAGAGGGCTTGCTCAACATCCTGTCAGAATTCCGGAACAAGACGCGCCTCCTGAATCTGATCCATGAACAAAGGATAGACCTCACCGTCCACCTCTACCAGGATTTGGTCATCTTCGACGCCCAGCAACTGGCCTTTGTATTTGCGCCGTCCGCCAATGGACGCATCGAGCCTGACATTCACCTTGCGTCCGACGAAGCGCTCGAAATCAGCGCTGTCGAACAAAGGCCGGTCCAGCCCGGGGGATGACACTTCCAGGCTGTATTGCCCTGGCAGGGGGTCTTCCACGTCCAGCACGCCACTGAGCTGGTGGCTTACCGCAGCACAGTCATCAACGTCAATTCCATTCTCTTTATCTATATAGATACGCAGCAGGTTGCCGCCCTGGTAGCCGGTGAGATATTCCACACCCACGAGTTCGTACCCCATGGGTTCAACCACGTTGCGTACGATTTCCTGCAGTTTCGCTGATGCTTTTTGCATATCACCCAAATAAAAAAATGGGCACGAGGCCCATTCCTGATCTACCCATAACAAAAAACCCCGTAAACGGGGTCCCAGGAAAAACTCTGTCTTCGAATTTCCTACTGTCGTGCCGTCCGGCAAACAACCGTGTCAGGGCTGCCCTGCCCTCTCATGCGCCGCGATAATAGTTTTTTTTGCCACCTTCGTCAAGATATTCGGCAAATTACTTCTCCGGCTTCTTGCCGCCACCCTTGCGCAGAGGCTTGCCCTTGCTCGCCCGCTTCTTGCGCGCTTCCTTAGGATCGGCGATCAGCGGCCGGTAAATCTCCACCCGGTCACCGGGATAGAGCACAGCGTCAAGCTTGGCGGCCTTGCCGAACACACCCACCTTGTTGCTGCCCAGGTCTATTTCAGGATGGGCCTCCAGAATACCGGACTGGCGAATGGCCTGCTCCACGGTCAGGCCAGGCTCTCCTTCCACCACATGGACAATCTGCTCGTTCGGCAGGGCATAAGCGACTTCTACCTGAATCATTTGGGTGCTCCTTTGGCCAGCTCATTGGCCCGTTTGCAAAACGCATCCACCAGGGAATTGGCGATCTGGGCAAATACAATACCAAAAGCCTTGTCCATCAGGCCACTGGAAAACTCGAATTCCAGGGTCAGCGCCACCTTGCAGGCGTTTTTCCGCAACTCGGTAAATTCCCAGGCGCCGTGCAGTTTGCGAAAGGGCCCCTCTTTCAGGTTGATCTCGATACGCTCATACGGGAAAAGCCGGTTGCAGGTGGAAAAGGCCCGGGTCACCCCGGCCTTGGACACGACAATCTCGCCGCACAGCTCTTCTTCATTGCGGGAGAGCAGCCGCGCATCCTTGCACCAGGGCAGGAATTCAGGGTAACTGTCCACGTCATTCACGATCTCGAACAGCGTTTCCGCTGACACCGGGACCAGCGCCGTTTTCTCCACTACCGCCATCAGCCGCGTCCCACTTCACGTTCGAGCTCACCGCTGTGCAGCTTTTCCAGATAGGCCGACAGCTTGCGCTTGACCTGACCACTCAGCGCATAGAGAGCAAACATGTTGGGAAACGCCATGGACAGCAGC
>DRLF01000455.1 GCA_011051425.1 Thiolapillus brandeum
AACTTCATCACGGACAAATTCCGCAGTGATATTTTCCGGCAGATGTGCGCCAAAGCTCATTCCCGGATGCTGGTGGCGTAAAACCTCGCTACGGATGCGCTCGCGGCCCATATTCTCGCGGATGGCGATGAATTCCATTTCCGGCGTGATGATGCCCTGGCGGGCGTAGTGCATCTGGGTGACGTTGGCGCCGGCTTTGGCCCGCCGCGGGGTGCGGATGTGCTCGAAGCGCAGGTGGGCCAGATCCGGATCACTCTGGCGATCCTGGCCGAACTCGGAGGTGGGACCATCGAGCTTTTCCGTGTCACCCCGGGCCTCTATCCAGGCTTCACGCAGGGGGTGCAGGCCTTTCAGCAGGTCTATGGTGGCATTTGGGTCCGTGTACGGGCCGGATGTGTCATAGACGTAGATGGGAGGATTTTCTTCGTCGCCATCAAAGGCATGCGTTACGTCCTGGGAGATTTCCCGCATGGGCACACTCACCCCGGGCTGGCTGCCTTCCACATAGATCTTGCGGGCATTGGGAAAGGGCCCGGTCACATCCTCGGACAGACGGGTGGTCTGGTTGACGAAATCTTCGGGAATCGCGCTCATGATGTTCTCCAGTTTTGTCAGGGGAGCAGGCGCTTGATAATCGCAGCTTCCCTCTACGCCGGTATTATCCGGATCAGGTTCGAAGGGTGTTTCTCAGCCTTGGAAATCTCCGATCAAGTCTGGACGAAGCAGATTGCGTCTGGCGGGTTCAGGACTTATTCGGAGGTTCCCTTGCGGCACCCCCAGCTATGCCGGTGATTGTAGCAGTAATTCGCAGGACAGGCTCAGGGCACATCCACCATCACCCCAGGGCTGCCTGCAATGGCGAAAGGGCGGCCCTTATCGATCAAATCCACCAATCCACCCAACAGGGCATCCGTATATTCTCCACCCACCTCGAAAAAACCTTCGAGAATGCGTTTGCCGGGAAATTCCGCACCGGATTCTGTCCTGAATCCCAGGGTGACACCACCCGTTGCCTGCATCTCCACGGTCAATACGAACCGAAACCCGCCATCCAGAGCCACTTTGCCCTTGCGCCCGATGCGCATTTCCCGCAAGCGGGCAACCATTTCATCTTCCGCCGCAAAATAGATGTCATCCCAGCTTATGCCGCAGCCCGCATAATCGAGATCCACGATGAAATGCGGCCGGGTAGTCAGTTCGGGCCACAATTCCCGGCTTATGCGCAGGCTATGGATCATGGTTCTCAAAAGATGAAATCCGGCTTACGGTACAGACGTCCTGCCAGAGCTGCCAAAAGACCACCCGCCAGCAGGGCACCCGCAGAAGGCAGCAACCACTGCGCCAGGCTCAATGGCTCCCCGCGCAGCACCTCGTTGATCAGGTAGTTATGCGACCAGATGGGCAGCAGCAGTTCCAGGTCCTGCACCTTGCTTTGCAGCATCATCTGGATCATGGACGGTGTGAGGGCCGCCAGCACCAGCAGGCCGAGGTAGGTCTGGGCTTCTTTGACGGTACGCGCGAAGGCGCCGACGAAACTCATCAGCGCGGCGAAGAAAAAGGCCAGGGGCGACAGGAAAAGCAGCAGCACCGGGATGGACAGCAGACTGAAGGTGATGCCGGTATCCCCGAGATCGATCATGCGGGTCCCTGCGGCAAATCCGAGGAGTGACAGGCTCAGCACCGCCAGGCTGATAAGCACATTGGTGGCCAGCTTGCCGATCATGAACTGTTCGGGCGCAACAGGGTTGGCCATGAGGGGCTCCAGGGACTGGCGCTCCCGCTCACCGGCGGTCAGATCCGCCGCCACCACCATGGCCGCCTGCATGATGCCGATGATCAGCAGGTAAGGCAGAAAAGCGAGCAGCTGCGCATCGGAACCCTTTTTGGAAAGATCCCGGTCGTGGAGCACCATGACCTGGGTGATGGACGGATCGACCCCGCGCAGGCTCAGGCGCAGGTTGCCCAGGTTGGCAGAATAGTTCTCGATGGCGGTTTCGATGCGCCTCCTGACAATGCGGGTCTTGCTGCGGGAATGATCGGACAGCAGGGTCAGCTGCGCGGGCTTCCCGTCACGCAGCTGCCGGGGAAAGGCCGGGTCGATCACCAGCACTGCATCCACCTCCTGGGCACGCACGGCAGCTTGAGGGTCAGCCAAGGCAGCCACCACGCTTATCCTGCTGGAAGCCAGGTAATCCAGCAGCACGGGGGCGTACTCCGCACCCTGTACCGGCAGCTCGATGGTCTTTTCCGCTTCGTCACTGATCATCTTCACCGCCAGCAGCATCAGGCCCATGGCCAATACCGGCCCCAGCAGGGCGCCCAGCACCAGGATGTTGACCATGGTGCGCCGGTCGCGGAACAGGTCTTTCAGTTCCTTGCGGAAAACGATAATCCAGGGTTTCACTTTACCCTCTCCCCAACCCCTCTCCCTGAGGGAGAGGGGCTATTGTGGTGATTTGCAGCACGTGTTCTCCCCTCAACCTTTGGGAAAGGGACCGAGGGTGAGGGCCTGCTGCGGTATTTTGCCGCGCACGATCTCCCCTCGCCCTCTGGGAGAGGGGCCGGGGGTGAGGGTAAAAGAGAGGGCAATTCATGCCATGATCCCCTCATCCGATCCAATAAGCGCCACGAAGGCATCTTCGATATTGTCCTTACCCGCCTGCCGCATCAGTGCCTCAGGCGTGCCAACGGCCTTGATTACGCCAGCGGCGATCACCACCACTTCATCACACAGAGCAGTCACTTCCTGCATGATATGGGTGGACAGGAGTATGGCCTTGCCCTGTTCCTTCTGGCGCAGCAGGTAACGGCGCAGGGCGCGGTTGCTCATCACATCAAGGCCATTGCCCGGCTCATCCAGCAGCAGGTTCTGCGGATTACCCACGAACGCCCGGGCGATGGCGACCTTGGCCCGCTGCCCCTGAGAAAAACCCTTGCAGGGGCGTTCGAGAAAATCCTGCATTTCCAGTTCCTGCGCCAGCGCGTCGATGCGCCGCGCCAGCGCCTTGCCGGAAATGCCCTGCAGTTCACCGAAATAGGCGATGTTCTCCCGCGCCGTCAGCCTTGGGTACAGCCCCCGGGCGTCCGGCACCACGCCCATCGCCGCCTTGGCAGGCAGCGATTGCGACCAGGCATCCATACCATCCACCAGCACTTTTCCGGAATCCGGCTGCAGCAGCGCATAGAGCATACGCAAGGTCGTGGTCTTGCCCGAACCGTTGGGGCCTAGCAAGCCGGTGATACAGCCATCGGCGATCTCGAAACTTACCCCGTCCACAGCCTTCACCGCGCCGAAGTGTTTCTGCAGCTTTTGTACCAGAATCATGCGCCTGGCCCCATGTTGTCGATGAAAAAAGGCAGGCGGGGCGTATCCTGCACACAGGCGGCCTTCTCCTGATCCAGGGCCAGCCTGTCCAGAAAATCCTCTATCAGCTCCGGCACGCAGCCCCGGGGGGAAACATTGTGTCCCTGCCCCGGCACCACCAGATGGCTGCCATGGCTGAACTGCTTCAGCGCCATCTCGCCATAGCCTATGGGCGTGACCGGGTCCAGCTCGCCTGACAGCAGCAAGGCGGGAACATCGGAACTCAAGGGCCGGTGAACATCGGCATAGCTCTCCCCCCGGGGCCATTGGCTGCAGATCACCCGCAGCTGGCGGCTCATCCGGCCCAATACCCGGTTGTCGCCGTCGCCGGTATCGGCTTCGCCATAGTAGGGCACGTCTTCGCTGCAGACCACACTGTTGTGCATACCCAGGGCAATTTCTTTTTCCAGGCGGTCTGCGAACCGCAAAGCCTGGATGACCAGGCCATCCCATTCCCCCTGGGCCGCCTGGTGTATGAGTAGCGGCAGCAGGGCGCGGGTCTCGCTGGCATAGCTGAGCAGGCGTACCGCTGCATCCGCACCCTGCTGGCGAGAGACCTCCAGGTCCAGCACCTTGCCCGTGCGCGGATGCGCCAGATGAAACTCCCGTTTGTCACTGATGGGCTGCCGAAGGTAGCGCGCCCATTCCTGCTCCAGTCCGGCAAAGGCCTTGGCGCAGGAACTGTCCCCCTCACAGTACATGAACAGCTTCTGCAGAGAGGCCGCCAGATTGTCGGCATACTCCGGCCCCAGAATCACCTGGGGCGGCATAACGCCATCGATCACGATACTGCGCACCCTGTCCGGGTACTCCCGCAATACCAGATGCGCCACGCGAGTACCATAGGACACTCCCATGACATTGATCCGCTCATAGCCCAGCCTGCGGCGCACAAAGTCCACATCCTGCACCGCCTGGCGGGACGTGAACCAGCGTACATCCACGGTCTGTTTTTCCAGGCACCGCGCCATCTCCTGGCGCAGTTGCTCATCATCCGCTCCCAGTTCCAACCTGGCCTCGTCCCTGGGACAGGTCAGGGGAGTGGACTGCCCCGTTCCCCGCTGGTCGATGAGCACGATATCCCGATGGGCAATGAGTTTGCGGAACACCGGCCACATGAGCACAGCGGAATCCACCGCCGACTGGCCGGGACCGCCGGCAAAGAAAAACAGGGGATCGGGCATGGGTGCATTGCCGCTGGCCGGAATCACCGCCACGTGCAGGTCTATTTTTTTGCCTCCGGGCTGTTCATAATTCAGGGGCACCCTGAAATCATGGCAGCGGGCGTTCACCACCCTGGACAGGCGGGGATGGGTAAGCCCGCAGTCCACGGTCTGGCCCGCCCACGCAGATGAACCGGCGAGCAGCCACAGAACAACCAGCCGTAAAACGATGTTGTTGCCAAATCCCATGACCGGGAATGCTACTATATTCTGAACGACATCATCGCCTTTCCACCTGTTATGGCAGAAGCAACGGAGAATCCGACAATGAACGACAGCCCGGAAAACAAGGACACCGACTGGAAAGAAGAAATCTTCATCGCAGGAAACGAGCTGGTGGACCGTATCAAGGAGCTGGTCGCCGAAGGCAACGTGCGGCGGCTGATCATCCGCAAACCCGATGGTGAAAGCCTGCTGGAGATCCCTCTCACTGCGGGGGTTGCCGTCGGAGGTGCGGTAACCATCATTGCACCGGTACTTGCCGCCCTGGGCGCGCTGGCGGCACTGATAAAGGACTTCAAGCTGGAAGTGGTTCGCACCGACCCAGCCGAATCCGATGAAGAAAAACACCCCTGACAATCCGGCGGATGCCGTTCTGCTCGAACAGCTGCCCGGCATCGGCCCGGCCATGGCTGCAGACCTGCGCCTTCTGGGCATCATCCAGCCGGACCAACTCACTGGCCAGAATGCCTACAGCCTCTACGACAGTCTGTGTGAAAAGACCGGCGCACGACACGATCCCTGCGTCATCGATGTCTTTCTCGGCGCCATTCACTACATGAACACGGGCGAGGCCCTGCCCTGGTGGCAGTTCACTCCTGAGCGCAAACAAACACTGGACAAGCCCTGAACAGCTTCCCTTCCACCCTATTCCGGCACAAGCGCCCCTCTTTCACAGGGGCTC
>DRLF01000456.1 GCA_011051425.1 Thiolapillus brandeum
ACCCATGGCTGAAAAACCCGACAAAGATCCCCAGGAAACACTGGAATGGCTGGAAGCACTGGAAGGTGTTCTGGAAAACGAGGGCGTGGAACGTGCGCACTTCCTGCTGGAACAGCTCATTGAAAAGGCACGCCTGTCCGGTGCCTATCTTCCCTACAAGGCCACCACGGCCTATGTGAATACCATCCCGCCCAGCAAGCAGCCGCCGTTTCCCGGCAACCGTGCCCTGGAGCGCCGTATCCGATCCTTTATCCGCTGGAACGCGATGGCCATGGTGGTGCAGGCGAACCGCAAGGAGCCGGAACTGGGTGGCCATATCGCCAGTTTCGCTTCCAGCGCCACGCTGTTTGACGTTGGCTTCAACCATTTTTTCCGCGGCAGCAATGAAGAGCAGGAAGGTGACCTGGTATTCTTCCAGGGACATTCAGCGCCGGGCATTTATGCCCGGGCGTATCTGGAAGGGCGTATCAGCAAGGAGCAGTTGGACAAGTTCCGGCAGGAATCCGGTGGAGATGGACTGTCTTCCTACCCGCATCCCTGGCTGATGCCCAATTTCTGGCAGTTCCCCACGGTTTCCATGGGGCTGGGTCCGCTGATGGCCATCTACCAGGCGCGTTTCATGCGCTACATGCATGACCGCGAAATTGCAGACATGGACGGCCGCAAGGTCTGGGCTTACATGGGTGACGGGGAAATGGATGAACCGGAATCTCTTGGCGCCATTTCCCTGGCTTCAAGGGAGCGGCTGGATAACCTGGTGTTTGTGGTCAACTGCAACCTGCAGCGTCTGGATGGCCCGGTTCGTGGCAACGGCAAGATCATGCAGGAGCTGGAGGCCGTGTTCCGCGGTGCCGGCTGGAATGTCATCAAGGTGGTCTGGGGCGGTTACTGGGACCCCCTGCTGGCCCGGGACAAGAATGGCCTGCTGCGCAAGCGCATGGAAGAGGCGCTGGATGGTGACTACCAGGCCTACAAGGCCAAGGGTGGCGCCTACACGCGGGAGCATTTCTTCGGCAAGTATCCCGAACTGCTGGAGATGGTCGCCAATATGAGCGACGAGGACATCTGGCGGCTGAACCGGGGCGGTCATGATCCCATCAAGGTCTATGCTGCCTACAAGGCAGCCATGGAACACCGTGGTCAGCCCACGGTCATCCTGGCCAAGACGGTCAAAGGCTATGGTATGGGCGAGGCCGGTGAAGGGCAGAATATCACCCACTCCCAGAAGAAAATGGGCGAGGATGCCTTGCGCCATTTCCGGGACCGTTTCAATATTCCCATCCCTGACGACCAGCTTGCCTCGGCACCGTATTTCAAACCCGCCGAGGACAGCGAAGAGATGAAATACCTGCATGAGCGCCGTCAGGCGCTGGGCGGTTATCTGCCTGTCCGCCGTGTGAAATCCGCGGCACTGGAGATTCCCGGGCTGGATGCGTTCGGGACTTTGCTGGAGGGCAGTGGCGAACGTGAGATGTCCACCACCATGGCTTATGTGCGTTTCCTCACCAGCCTGCTGCGGGACAAGAAGGTGGGCAAGCACGTGGTGCCCATCGTGCCGGATGAAGCGCGCACTTTCGGTATGGAAGGCATGTTCCGCCAGTTGGGAATCTATTCCCACGTGGGTCAGTTGTACACTCCCATGGATGCCGACCAGGTCATGTACTACCGTGAGGATGTAAAAGGCCAGATCCTGCAGGAAGGCATCAACGAAGCCGGCGCCATGTCATCCTGGATTGCTGCGGCGACTTCCTATTCCAATCATGGCGTGCCCATGATTCCTTTTTATATCTATTACTCCATGTTCGGTTTTCAGCGGGTTGGCGACCTGGCCTGGGCGGCAGGCGACATGCAGGCGCGGGGCTTCCTGCTGGGCGGTACCGCCGGGCGTACGACGCTTTCCGGTGAGGGCCTGCAGCACCAGGACGGCCACAGTCACCTGGCTTCCGCAGGCATTCCCAACTGCCGTTCCTATGATCCGACCTTTGCCTACGAACTGACGGTGATCCTCCAGGATGGCATGCGCCGCATGTATCAGGAGCAGGAGAACATCTTCTACTACGTCACTATCATGAACGAGAACTACGTGCATCCTCCCATGCCCAAGGGCGTGGAAGAAGGCATCGTCAAGGGTATGTATCTGTTCAAGGCAGGTTCGCGCAAGAAGAAGCGTGTGCAATTGCTGGGTTCGGGCACCATTCTGCGCGAAGTGATCGCTGCGGCCGAACTGCTGGAGAAGGACTGGAATGTCGCCGCCGATGTGTGGAGTGTAACCAGCTTTACCGAACTGGCTCGTGACGGCATGGAATGCGAGCGCTGGAACCGGCTGCATCCCATGGAAAAGCAGCGCCGTTCCTATGTGTCCTCTCAGCTGGAGGATACGACCGGGCCGGTGGTGGCTTCAACAGACTATGTACGCATGTTTGCGGATCAGATCCGTCCCTATCTGGGCAAGCGCGCTTTCCTGACGCTGGGCACGGACGGTTTCGGCCGCTCCGATCTGCGTCGCAATCTGCGGGAGTTCTTCGAGGTCAACCGTCATCATGTCGTGGTGGCAGCGCTGAAGGCACTGTCGGATGAAGGGGCTGTGGATGCCGACCTGGTGGCGCAGGCCATTAAGGCATACAAGATCAATCCTGAAAAACCGAATCCGACAAAGGTCTGAGGAGAATTCAGATGGCGAATACAATCGAAATTACGCTGCCGGATATTGGTGACTTCAAGGATGTCGAGGTCATCGAGGTACTGGTTTCCGCCGGTGATCACATCAGCATGGATGATTCTCTCATCACATTGGAAAGTGACAAGGCTTCCATGGAGATTCCCTCCCCGTCAGCGGGTGTGGTGAAAGAAGTAAAAGTGAACGTGGGTGACATCATCAACGAAGGCGATCTGCTGATCGTTCTCGAGGAAGATTCCGTCGCGGAGGAAACTGCGCCTGTTGCGCCGCCCAAACCCGTGGATGCTCACCCGACACCGCCACCGCCCGCTCCGGGCGAAAAGAAGGCCAAGCCCTTGCCCATAGCGCCCACGCGCGCTGATATGCCCGGCCGCAAGGCGCATGCCAGCCCCGCGGTGAGGCGTTTTGCCCGCGAACTGGGTGTGGATCTCGCACGCGTATCCGGCACCGGGCCAAAGGGGCGGATAACCAAGGATGACGTGCAATCCTTCATCAAGCGGGCACTGTCCGGTGGCGGTGCAGCTGCTGCGGGTGGCGGCAGCCTGGCCCTGCCGTCCATGCCGGCCGTGGATTTCAGCAAGTTCGGGGAAACCGAAGAGATCGAGCTCAACCGCATCAAGAAAATAAGCGGTGCGCATCTTCATCGCAGCTGGATCACGGTTCCCCATGTCACCCAGTTCGATGAGGCGGATATCACCGAGCTGGAAGCCTTCCGCAAATCCCTCAAGGATGAGGCGATGAAGCAGGACGTGAGGTTGACCTTCATGCCTTTCCTGATGAAAGCCTGTGAAGCGGCGTTGCGGGAATTTCCAAGCGTGAATGCTTCCCTGTCTGCCGATGGCGAAAAGCTGATTCTGAAGAAGTACATCAACATCGGGGTGGCGGTGGATACGCCAAATGGCCTGGTCGTCCCCGTCATCCGTGATGCGGACCAGAAGGGAGTGTACGATCTGGCCAGGGAACTGATGGAAATCAGCGCCAGAGCCCGGGAAGGCAAGCTGGGGCCGGCAGATATGCAGGGGGGCTGTTTCACCATTTCCAGCCTCGGGGGGATAGGCGGCACCCAGTTTACGCCTATCGTGAATGCACCGGAGGTTGCTATCCTTGGTGTATCGCGGGCTGCCATGAAACCCGTGTGGAATGGAGAGAAATTCATGCCCCGCCTGGTTATGCCCTACAGTCTGTCCTATGACCACAGGGTCATAGATGGCGCCGAAGGTGTGCGCTTCTCGACCTTCCTGGCCCGCATATTGAACGATATTCGT
>DRLF01000457.1 GCA_011051425.1 Thiolapillus brandeum
AACAGGCTCACCCCCCACGGTCATGCCTTCAGGGAACATCATTGTGGTTACGGGATAGAACACGATGGCTGAAATGGCACCCGCCACACCCAGACCACGATACAGGGCATTCATGATCTTGCCACCTTCACGCGCCTTCACGAAAAAGGTGCCCACAACGGAAGCGATAATAGAGATGCCTCCCAGGATCAGGGGATAAAGAACGGCATTGTAGCCGGCGCCCTGTACCATGAGGGAACCGAGCAGCATGGTGGCGACCACGGTTACCGCATAGGTTTCAAAAAGGTCAGCCGCCATACCGGCACAGTCACCCACGTTGTCACCCACGTTGTCGGCAATAACAGCCGGGTTGCGGGGGTCATCCTCAGGAATACCGGCTTCAACCTTGCCCACGATGTCGGCGCCCACATCCGCACCTTTGGTGAAGATGCCACCGCCCAGACGGGCAAAGATGGAGATCAGGGAACCACCGAAAGCCAGACCAACCAGGGGATGAATGGGATCTTCCACGCCCATCATCAGCAGGATACCGTAGAAACCGGCTACGCCCAGCAGCCCCAGGCCAACAACCAGCATGCCGGTGATGGCGCCGCCACGGAAGGCAATCTGCATGGCCGCGTTCAGACCTTCATTGGCAGCCTCTGCAGTACGCACGTTGGCGCGGACCGAAATGTTCATGCCGATATAGCCCGCAAGGCCGGAAAAAACTGCACCGATGGCAAAACCGGCAGCCGTGGTCCACCCCAGGAACACACCGATGAGGATCAGCAGCACCACGCCTACGGCACCAATTGTCGTGTATTGGCGGTTGAGATAGGCTGAAGCACCTGCCTGTATGGCAGCAGCAATCTCGTTCATTCGTTCGTTACCCGTCGGTTTGGCGAGTATCCATTTCATGGATACCACGCCATAGCCAATGGCTACCAGCGCACAAATTAGCGCAAATATCAGGCCTGTCGTCATAGCGATCCTCATTTATATCAGTTGTTATGAAAAACCCACTTTGCGCCGAAACTGCGAAAACGCATTGTGGGAGACTGACAGGGATGCTAATGAATTGCCAACCCAAAAGGGAAATCAAAACATTAGTGGCTAAAATAAGAGGGGTCTATCAGCAACTGTTAATATATTGACATAAGTCAAGCCGTGAAAATATCAGGGTGGCCTTGCTCCTTGAGCAAGGCCACCACTAATGAATAATTATCAACTGCTTATACGAAAGACGCGACTGTATAAGAGGCACCCCTCAAACCTCGTTCAGCCACTGGGCAACCCGTTTCGCAAAATAGGTCAGCACACCGTCAGCACCGGATCTTTTGATGCAGATCAAAGATTCAGTCACGACGGCCCGCTCATCCAGCCAGCCGTTCTGTACGGCAGCCATGTGCATGGCGTATTCCCCGCTGACCTGATAAACGAAGGTCGGCACCCCGAACTGATCCTTTACGCGGCGCACAATGTCCAGATAAGGCATGCCCGGCTTGACCATCACCATGTCGGCGCCTTCCTGGAGATCCAGAGCCACTTCGCGCAGCGCTTCGTCACTGTTGGCCGGATCCTGCTGATAGGTGTTCTTGTTGCCCTTGCCCAGGTTGGCCGCCGAGCCCACCGCATCACGAAACGGCCCGTAGTAACTGGAGGCATACTTGGCCGAATACGCCAGAATACGGGTATGAATAAAGCCTTCCGACTCCAGCACATCACGGATATCACCAATCCGGCCGTCCATCATGTCTGACGGCGCCACCACATCGGCGCCGGCACGGGCATGGGAAAGTGCCTGTCTGACCAGCACTTCCACGGTCTCGTCATTGAGCACATAGCCACTCTCGTCGATAAGCCCGTCCTGGCCATGGGTGGTAAAGGGATCCAGGGCCACATCGGTGATCACCCCGAGTTCAGGCACCGCATCTTTGACTGCCATTACCGCGCGCTGTGCCAGTCCATCCGGGTTGTAGGCTTCTTCCGCCAGTTCGCTTTTGGCAGAAGGCGGCGTGACGGGGAATAGGGCCATGGCAGGCACGCCCAGGCCGGCGATTTCCCTGGCCTCTTTGACCAGAAGGTCGATGCTCATGCGCTCCACGCCGGGCATGGAAGCCACGGGTTCGCGATTGCCCTCGCCTTCGAGAACGAAAACCGGGTAGATCAGATCGTCGGGGGTAAGCATGGTTTCACGCATCAGCCGGCGGGAGAAATCGTCCCGGCGCATGCGCCGCATACGGGTAAAAGGATAGCCGCCAAAGGCCTGGGTATCTATGGGCATGTCGTCGTCCTGCTGGATTCCAAATCAGACGGACAGTTTAACCACCCGGCCGGCAGGAAACAAACATACAAAGCGGCTGCCCTCTCCCGGCGTGCTTTCGATTTCAATGGTCGCCTCGTGACGTTTGAGCACATGACGGACGATGGACAGCCCCAGGCCAGTGCCACCACTTTCACGGGAGCGGCTCTTGTCCACCCGGTAAAACCGTTCGGTCAGCCGCTGCAGATGTTCAGGGGCGATGCCCGGTCCCTGATCAGCCACTACCAGGCGGGCGCCATTGCCTCTCCTGCCCCAGTAGATGTCGATGGGCGTCCCCCAGGGCGTATGCTGCACGGCATTGAAGATCAGATTACCGAATGCACTGCCGAGTTCGCTTTCGCTGCCCATCAGCCCCAGTTTTTCGTCAGCATGCAGCTGAATGAGATGACCGTCTTCATCACTCAAGCGGCGGGCATCTTCCACCAGCCCCTCCAGCAAACGGGGGACTTTCACGGATTCCCCAACCTGAGGCTCATCTTCTTCCAGTTCCAGCCGGGACAGCATCAGCAGGTCCGCCACGATGGACTGCATCCTTTCCGCCTGGCGGCGGGAAGCGATGAGGGCTTCGTGGATATCCTCGGGCAGTTCGGGCTCTTCCGCGAGCATCTCCAGATAGCCGGCAACAACGGTGAGCGGGGTACGCAACTCATGGGAGACATCGGCAATGAAATCACGGCGTACAGCTTCGACGCGCTTCAGTTCAGTAATATCATGAGCCAGCAGCAGGTGTTGATCCTCGCCAAATCCCACGATGCGGATCTGCAGCGCCCGCGCCGGACTGGCAGGTGATGTCATCTCCAGCGGCTGGGAAAAATCGCCCTCCTGAATCCAGCATCTGAAATCATCATTGCGGACGAGACGGGACACACGGCGATTGTGCTTGCGGGCGGACAGTGGAATGCCCAGCAGTTCATGGGCCGCAGAATTGAACCATTGCACCCGCAGGTCGGCCTGCAGCACGATGGCGGCATCAGGCATGGCTTCGAGGGTGTCGTAAAAGCGGTGCAGCAAACGGCTGAGGCGTTTCTTGCGCTGTCGGGCGCGGCTGCGCGCCTTTTTCATGTGAGCGACGATATAGCTCCAGATGCTGCCAAGGTGGGATTCGTCCCGCACAATACCGTGCAGCCATTCCTCCATGATATAGAGCTGGCGCAGGTGCCAGACGATATAGCCGCCCAGACCGATGAAAATGGGCAGGGACCAGACACCGCTGAGAGTACCGAACAGCACCACTACCAGGCCGATGACCAGCAGGCGCCTCAGTTCCTGGCTGAAGTTCTCATGCATCGCCCACGCCCTTGGCGGACAGGCTGTAGCCTGCCCCGCGCACGGTCCTGACCAGTCCGTCACAACCGTGAGGCGCCAGCAGTTTGCGCAGGCGGCGAATACTCACGTCCACCGTACGTTCCTCCCGTTCACCCGAATCCGGCCAGACATAGTCGAGCAGTTGTCCACGGCTGTAGACCCGCTCTGCGTGAGACAGGAGAAATTCCAGCAGCCGGTATTCTGTCGGCCCCAGGCTGATCTCGGCCTCACCACAGAACACCCGGCGGGTATCCGGATTGAGATTCAGCTTTCCCAGCTTCAGGTTTCCATCCGTATCGGCGCCGGTGGCACGGCGCAGGACGGCCCTGATGCGGGCGATGAGTTCAGGGGGCGAAAAGGGCTTGGTGATGTAATCATCCGCCCCGACTTCCAGTCCTTTTATCTTGTCTTCCTCGCCTGCCCTGGCGGTGAGCATGATCACCGGAATATCACGCAGATCCTTTTTCTTGCGCAGCCTGCGCAGCAACGC
>DRLF01000458.1 GCA_011051425.1 Thiolapillus brandeum
CGCTGCGGCCGACATAGACATTGCCGTTATCGTCATACCAGGCGGGAATGCGGTGTCCCCACCAGATCTGGCGGCTGATGCACCAGTCCTGGATGTTGCGCATCCATTCGAAATAGGTGTTTTTCCAGTTGTCCGGCACGAAGCGGATGCGGCCGGTTTCCACGGCCTCGATGGCGGGCCTGGCCAGGGGCTCGATTTTCACGTACCACTGGTCGGTGAGGAAAGGCTCGATGACGGCGCCGGAGCGGTCACCTCTGGGCACCATGAGCTTATGGTCATCAATCTTTTCCAGCAGATCCAGTGCTTCAAGATCGGCCAGCATGGCCTTTCTTGCTGCGTAGCGGTCCATGCCCACGTATTTTTCCGGAATCAGTTCCTGGTCATCTGCTTCATTGGCGCGGATGGCGGCGTCCACGGTGAAGATGTTGATGAGTCCGCCATGGGGTTGATCGGCAATGGCGGTCTCGTCCCGGTGACGCTGCCAGACTTCATAGTCGTTGAAGTCATGGGCGGGGGTGATCTTCACGCAGCCGGTGCCAAACTCGGCATCCACATGCTCATCGGCAATGATGGGAATCTTCCGCCCGGTGAGGGGCAGCTCCACGAATTCGCCAATGAGGCGCGCGTAGCGTTCATCGCCGGGGCTGACCGCCACGGCGCAGTCGCCGATCATGGTTTCGGGACGGGTGGTGGCCACCACCAGCTGGCCGGTACCGTTGGTCAGGGGATAGCGCATGTGCCACAGGTGGCCGTTTTCTTCCTGGGACAGGACTTCCAGGTCGGAGACGGCCGTGTGCAGCACCGGGTCCCAGTTCACGAGGCGCTTGCCCCGGTAGATCAGGCCTTCTTCATAGAGCCGGACGAAGACTTCCTTCACGGCCTCGGACAGCCCCTCGTCCATGGTGAAGCGCTCATGCTCCCAGTCCAGGGAGGCGCCCATGCGCCGCAGCTGGCGGGTGATGGTGCCGCCGGATTCCTTTTTCCATTGCCAGACGCGCTCGATGAATTTTTCCCGGCCCAGGTCGTGACGGGTTTTTCCCTCTTTCTCCAGCAGGCGTTCCACCACCATCTGGGTGGCGATACCGGCATGGTCGGTGCCCGGCTGCCACAGGGTGTTGTCACCCTTCATGCGGTGGTAGCGGGTCAGGCCGTCCATGATGGTGTCCTGGAAGGCATGTCCCATGTGCAGGCTGCCGGTCACGTTGGGCGGCGGGATCATGATGCAATAGCTGCGCTCGCCACCCTGGGGGGCGAACCAGCCATTCTCTTCCCAGGTCTGATACCAGCGCTGCTCGATGGCAGTGGGGTCGAAAGTCTTGTCCATGTTTTGGAAGGGGTGGTTAAAAAGGGTAATTATACGGTCTGGCAATCGTTTCTGTTCAAAAAAAGCGTTATCATTGCGCTTTCGTTGAACCGATCAGGACGAGCCGACCATCGCTACACCCAAAATCATTTCCCGGCCCGAACACAATATTTCCCGGGCGAACATTTCCGAAGCAGCACTGAAGGTACTTTACCGGCTGAAAAAGAGCGGCTACCAGGCCCACCTGGTTGGCGGAGGCGTGCGTGATCTGCTGCTTGGGCGGGAACCCAAGGATTTCGATGTGGCGACCGATGCCACGCCAGAGCAGGTGAAGGCAGCATTTGGCAATGCCCGCATCATCGGCCGGCGTTTCCGTCTGGTGCATGTGCGCTTCGGGCGCGAGATCATCGAGGTCGCCACTTTTCGCAGCATGCAGTTCCAGCAGGAAAAGCATTCGGAAGAAGGCATGGTGCTGCGGGACAATGAATTTGGCTCTATTGAAGAGGATGCCCTGCGTCGCGATTTCACCGTCAATGCACTGTATTACAACATTGCCGATTTCTCCGTGATCGATTACAGCAACGGTATGCAGGACCTGGAAGACGGCCTGTTGCGCCTGCTGGGTGATCCGGAAACCCGCTATCGTGAAGATCCTGTGCGCATGCTGCGGGCAGCACGTTTTTCGGCAAAGCTCGGATTCAATATCGAAGCTGCCACCGAAGCGCCCATTACAGAACTTGCGCACCTGCTGGGAGATGTGCCTTCGGCGCGCCTGTACGAGGAAGTGCTGAAGCTGTTCATCAGCGGTTATGCGGTCAGCGCATTCGAAAAGCTGCGCCACTATGATTTGTTTGCCCAGCTGTTTCCCCAGACGGAAGAAGCCCTTGCTCACGAGGACCATGAGTTCCCCCTGGTGCTGGTGCTCAAGGGGCTTGAAAACACCGACAAGCGTCTGGCCCAGGACAAACCGGTAACCCCCGCCTTTCTGTTTGCGGTACTGCTTTGGGAACCCCTGCGACGCATTGCCAATGAGCTGGAAGCCGAAGGCTTACCCCTGTATCAGGCGCTGCAGCACGCCGGAAACCGGGTGGTGGAAGAGCAGGTGCGTTGTGTTGCCATTCCGCGGCGGTTTTCGACCCCCATGCGGGAGATCTGGACCCTGCAGGCCCGTTTCCACAACACCAAGGGGAAAAGACCCCTGCGGCTGCTGGCACATCCGCGCTTCCGCGCCGCCTATGATTTTCTGCTGCTGCGCGCGGAATCCGGTGAAGCCGATCCGGAACTCGCGGCCTGGTGGACAAAATTCCAGGAGCAGCAGGGGCTGGACCCGAAAGGCGGTGGCAACAAACCCACGGGAAACAGGCGTCGCCGCCGGCCGCGCAAACGTCCGGCAAAATGATCGACGCCTATATCGGCCTGGGCAGCAATCTGGACCAGCCCGTGCAGCAGATCCTTCAGGCATTGGATGAGCTGGACTGCGTGCCGGAAAGCTGGCTTGTCAGGGCATCTTCACTCTATGCCAGTGCTCCCATGGGTCCTCAGGATCAGCCGGACTATGTCAATGCCGTGGCGGCCATCCGTACCGGGCTGGCACCACTGGATCTGCTGGATGCGCTTCAGGAGATCGAAAAGTGTCATGGGCGCATCCGCGACCGGCGCTGGGGGCCACGAACTCTGGATCTGGATCTGCTATTGTATGGCGATCAGATCATTCAGGACCGCCGCCTGACGGTGCCACACCCGGGTCTGGCCCAGCGGGCATTTGTGCTGAAGCCTCTCGAGGAGATTGCGCCCCGGCTCCGTGTACCCGGACTGGACGATATAGCAGCACTGTCGGCAGCCCGTACCGATCAGCAAGTGAGACGAATCGAATGAAAGACAAAATCACGCTCAGCAGCCTGGAGCGTATGAAATCGGCAGGCGAAAAGATTGCCGTGCTGACCGCTTATGATGCCGGTTTTGCCCGTCTGGCGGAATCCGCCGGCGTGGAAGTGATCCTGGTGGGTGATTCCCTGGGCATGGTGGTACAGGGGCATGACAGTACCCTGCCCGTGACCGTTCAGGAGATGGTCTATCACACGGCAATGGTCAACCGGGGCTGCCACAGGCCGCTGCTGGTTGCCGACATGCCGTTCATGAGTCATGGCACACCCCGTCAGGCACTGGACAATGCCGGGCGTCTGATGAAGGAAGGCGGCGCCCACATGGTCAAGCTCGAAGGCGGTCACGCCCAGGTGGAGACTGTACGGCACCTGACGGACCGGGCTGTACCCGTGTGTGCCCATCTGGGGTTGCTTCCTCAGTCCATTCACCAGCTGGGCGGTTACAAGGTGCAGGGCAGGGACAGCCACAGTGCCGAGCGTATCCTCAACGAGGCCAATGAGCTGCAGGAGGCAGGCGCCCAGATGCTGGTGCTGGAATGTGTGCCGGAACTGCTGGCAACGGAAATCAGCCTCGCACTGGATATACCTGTGATCGGCATCGGCGCCGGACGGGGCTGCGACGGACAGGTGCTGGTGCTCCATGACATGCTGGGGATCACACCCGGAAAGGTACCCAGCTTCAGTCGCAACTTCATGGAGAAAGAAAACTCTGTCGAAAATGCCATGCGGGCCTTTGTCGAAGCAGTGCACAGGGGTGAGTTTCCCGCCGAGGAACACTGTTTTCAATGAAGCAGGTAACATCCGTAGCGCAGTTGCGTGAGGCAGTGGCAGGTCTGCGGGGCCGGACAGCCCTGGTGCCGACCATGGGCAATCTCCATGAAGGGCATCTGACACTGGTGCGCCGGGCCCGTGAAATCGCCGACCATGTGGTAGTCAGCATCTTCGTCAATCCGCTGCAGTTTGATCGTGAACAGGACCTGCAGGCTTACCCGCGAACGGAAGAACAGGACCTGGATCTGCTGCGCTCAGAAGGTGTCGAGCTGACATTCACACCTTCGACAGAAGCCATCTATCCGCATTCCATGGACGTACACACCCGCGTTGAAGTGCCAGGCCTTTCCGACATCTTCTGCGGGGAGTCCAGGCCCGGTCATTTCGTGGGTGTCGCCACTATCGTGTGCAAGCTGTTCAACATGGTACAGCCACAGGCTGCGGTGTTCGGCAGGAAGGATTTTCAGCAACTGCTGATCATCAGACGCATGGTGGAAGACCTGGCCATGCCCATAGAGATCGCTGGTGTCGATACGGTGCGGGAAGCCGATGGCCTGGCCATGAGTTCGCGCAACAATTATCTGGATCCACAGCAGCGCAAGATGGCGCCAGCCCTGTATCATGCGCTGCAGCAGACCGCCGAAGCCCTGCGACAGGGTGAAAGGCACTATGCCGAACTGGAAGAAAACGCCACGCGACTGATCGCGGCTGCAGGCATGACACCGGATTATTTCAGTATCCGTCGTGCTTCAGATCTGGGAACACCTGCTAAATCGGAAACCGGATTCGTCATACTTGGCGCCGCCTTTCTGGGTATGGCGCGTTTGATCGACAATCTCGAAGTGAATCTGTAGAAACCTCCCGGGCGGGCTCTCACCTGTCCGGGAGGAGTAGGCATCAGTCCCAGAAACTCTGCCGGTGTGGCCTGGCCCAGGGTGGTGGGGAGAAAAAGTCCCGCTCGATATCCTGCATGTCTGGAAATGCCGGGAACCCCCGCATGGGAAAACCGACTGCGTTGCCGCCCAGGGCGTTCAGCAGCTGATCCTTTTGCGGGCCGGGCAGGTCCTTTTCCTTTTTGATCTGCTCTGCGAGTTCATCCTTCGATCCTTCATATTCGAATTTCTTCATGTTTCCATCCTGGTCCAGAAACTCGATCATGGCCTTGTACTTGCC
>DRLF01000459.1 GCA_011051425.1 Thiolapillus brandeum
AATAGTTCATGTTCAGCGCTTCAAGAAACCACTAGAGCAAGGCGCGCCTCGCTGGCAATGGTAAAACCCTTGTCAAGAGGCGCAACGCGGCTATGGTGGTTTCTTGAAGCGCCTAACTTGTTGAATTTGAATGGACAGGCTGTCACCCCTTGCTCTTCAGACTGCGTTATCAATATTTGCTGTAGAATGACTACAGCGGCATATTGATGCCTTGCTGAAAAGCAAGGGGTGGCAGCTGAACATGAAATCTTCCCCTGCCGGGTTAATAACAGTCAGTTGCGGCTGATTCCCTTGTTCACGCTGTTGCGCGATGGAAAAAAGGGCTGGAATATTGGATAATATGCCGCTATACGTCGGTAATCCCCTTTGGGGTAACGGCAAAGAGTTGTATTCAAATAAGAAATCTTGGGAGGTGTTGCATGGCTGATTTGTTTTCTGCAGATTGGATGGAATCTTTTGCTCAGGAATGGAATGGCGAATCTGATCTTACCGGCCCGCTGGGGGAAATCGGATTCAACAGTGTTATCGGTTACGGGTTTCCTGATGATGATCAGCCCCGTGGTGTTCTGGTGGTGGAAAATGGCCAGGCTGTTTCCGGTGGCGCATACAATGGCGAAGAGCTGAACTGGGATATCCGTGCTTCCGAAGACCAATGGAAAAAATGGATTGCAAAACCGCCGGGAATGATGGGGCTGGGGGTGGCCTTTACGTCCGGAAAGATGAAGTTCAAGGTAGGTGACTACGGCGCAATGCTCAAGGAGCCGAAGATGGCAAAACCGTTCATCAAGAGTTTCTCCGTCATGGGGAAGGTCTGAACGCATTTAACTCAAAATAGTGGCGGTATATTGCCCGGATATGCGGGTAATATACCGGGTGTACACAGGGGCCGGCAGGCCCGATACCATTGGAAACCGGCAACTTATGATCAATATCAGGATACGGCGGACGTTACTGACAGCTTTTTTGGTGGCCCTGATCGGCACTGGCGCTGTTCAGGCGCAGCAGAAAAATACATTCGGTGATGTGTTTGTCGTGCAGGCTTCGGATCGCCAGCCGACAGTAGCCATTGGTGGAACCGTCGTACCTTACAAACAGGTAACCCTGGCGGCGCAGATACCCGGACGGGTCAAGTACATTGCCGGTATCGAAGGCGATGCCTTCAAGGAAGGCACGCTGCTGGTTGCCATCGATGACTCGGAACTGCTGGCAAAGCGCTCGGCAGCCTATGCCCAGCTTTCCTCCGCCGAGGCAGAGCTTCGCAATGCAGGCGTACAGTATTCCCGCGAGCTGTGGTCACCCAAATCCAAGGCGGCTCCCGGCGGCATGGCTATCCCCAATCTGTTCGATCAGATGTTCACCCGCCCGGCGGAAGACTTCATGGGCGAGCGTGACCGTGGTGCCGAGCGCAGTGCTGACCTCTATGCATCGACCACCCGCATCGAGCAAGCGCGTTCAGCCATCATGCGGGCTCGTTCCGAGATTCAGGCCATCGAAGCCAAGCTGCGCGATGCCAAGAGTCTGGCGCCCTTCGATGGCGTGATCATGGACAAGATGGTGGAAGTGGGTGACACGGTTCAGCCCGGCGTGCCCATGCTCAGATTTGCTGACATCACCTGGCTGCAGGTGGAGCTGGACATCCCTGCCAGGCTGGTGACCGGTCTGCAGGAAATGATGGTGCTGAAGAAAGCTGCTGTGTTTGATGACTATTCCGAGCCGGTGGATGTGCGGGTCGCCCAGATCTATCCCATGGCCGACGCCCAGCGCCATACCATCAAGGTCAAATTCGATATTCCCCAGGGCATTTCGCAGCCGGGCATGTACGCCAAGATCATGATTCCAGACACCAGCCATGCCGCTGCGACCGGCAGCCTGCCCGTTGTACCCGCGTCGGCCATCCGTTATCGCGGCAGTTTGCCCGTGGTCTATGTGCAGAACGAGAAGGGCAAGGCGGAACTGCGCCTGATTCGTGAGGGAAGGCGGCTGGACAATGGCATGGTGACTGTGTTGTCGGGACTGGCACCAGGGGACAAGGTATACGTCAATCCCAGGCCCAGCATGTTGTCCGGGTCATGATTCTCACACGCTGAAGTTGCAGGATATGCCCATACCGGGCCTGCTACAGCCGTACAGCGGGAGACTGATAAAATTGCGGGCACTCATGTGTTGCGCACAGGGTGTCAATAGCAGCATCGTTCAGCACTCTGCCTGGGGCGGCAGGGTCCCGGGGACCGATAAAAAATATACGCACACCAGCTTCCCGAGGGAGTGGTGATAACCGATTTCCGGCGCATGCCGGAATTTAACCAAACTCACGCAGGTTATAGATGGTATGAGTGGTCTGGATACCAAATCCCACAATTCTCCCGTATCTGACGCTGTTGATGAGGTGGCAGATCTGGGTATTGCAGGACGCACCGCAAGATTCTTCATAAAGTCCCCCCTGTCTCCGCTGCTATACATCACTATGTTCCTGCTGGGACTGGCGGGCCTGATTATGACTCCCAGGCAGGAAGATCCTCAGATATCGGTACCGCTCATCGATCTGTTCATCCAGTATCCGGGAGCGCCCGTCGAGGAAGTGGCCTCTCTCGCCATTCAGCCCCTGGAACGCATGATGTGGGAAATACAGGGCGTGAAGCATGTGTATTCCGTATCCCAGCGCGGTGGCGGCATGGTGACGGTGCAGTTTGAAGTCGGGGAGGATATGGGGCCTTCCCTGGTCAAGGTCAATGAACAGCTTGCGTCCAATATGGACAAAATCCCCAACGGTGTATCTCCTCCCCTGGTACAGGCCAAGGGCATCGATGATGTGCCCGTGGTTACTCTGACCCTCTGGTCGGACAAGGACTATAACGGCGATGGCATCCCGGATGTGGATGACAGCCAGTTGCGTCGCCTGGCGCTTTCCGTACTGCAGTCCATCAAGGAGATTCCGGATACCGGTAAAGGCTTCGTGGTGGGCGGTCGCGCTGAGCAGGTCACCATCGAGGTGCTGCCAGAGCGCCTGGCGGGTTATGGCATCAGCCTGGGGCAGGTGGCACAGGCCATACAGATGGCCAATGCCGAACAGCAGGCCGGCAATGTGGAATCCGGCGGCACGCATTTTACGGTTGTCACGGGAAAGTTCCTGCAGACAGCGGATGACATCAATCACCTCAAGGTCGGCAGTCACAATGGTGTGCCGGTCTATGTGCGTGATGTGGCCATGGTGCGTCAGGGCCCCGAGGACGCCAAACGCATGGTCGCCTATTATACGGGGGCTGCGTCCGACAATCCGGATCTTGCGGTCAGCGTACCGGCGGTTACCATTGCCATCGCCAAGAAGAAGGGCACCAACGGGGTATCCGTGGCCAACAAGGTGCTGGAACGGATTGAAGAACTCAAGGGGCGGCTGATACCCAGCAATATCGAAGTCAGTGTCACGCGCAACTACGGCAAGACCGCCAACGACAAGGTCAGCGCCCTGATCTTCAAGCTGTTCGTGGCAACTTTCTTCGTATTCATACTGGTGTGGTGGGCTTTCCGTGCGCTAAAGCCGGCGATCGTGGTGCTGCTGGTCATACCCGTGGTACTGCTGTTCACGGTTTTTGGTGCCTGGATGCTGGGTTTCACCATCGACCGGGTATCCCTGTTCGCCCTGATCTTCTCCATCGGTATCCTGGTGGATGATGCCATCGTGGTCGTGGAGAATATCTACCGCCGCTGGCTCGAAGAAGGAGAGACGGATGCAGAAACCGCCGTCGATGCGGTGCGCGAAGTGGGCAATCCCACCATACTGGCGACCCTGACGGTTATCGGCGCACTGCTTCCCATGGGTTTCGTATCCGGCATGATGGGACCCTACATGATGCCCATCCCCGCGCTGGGTTCCGTGGCCATGGTGATTTCGCTGTTCGCCGCATTCGTGTTTACACCCTGGCTGGCAATACATCCGGTGTTCCGCCCATCCATGGGGTATCTGGTAGTGGCGGAAAAGCGTGAGCACAAGGAAGCGGAAAAGCTCGAAAAGGTTTTCCGCAAGGTGCTGATGCCCATGATCGAGAACCCGCGCAAGGCACGCCTGTTCCGGATTTCGATGTGGGCCGTATTCCTGATCATGTGCTCCCTGTTCTATTTCAAACTGGTGGTGGTGAAAATGCTGCCGCTGGACAATAAGCCGGAATACTCCGTGGTGCTGGACATGCCTGAGGGCACCGCACTGGCCGAAACGGCCAACCGTGCCAATCAGATAGCCAACCTGGTGAGGAAACTCCCTGAAGTGACAGCGGTGCAGGTGTATGTGGGCACCGCCAAACCTTTCGACTTCAATGGCATGGTGCGCCATTACTATCTGCGCAAGCAGCCCTGGCAGGCGGAAGTGCAGGTTCAGTTGCTCGACAAACACCATCGCAAGCGTACCAGTCACGAGATCGCCGTGGAAACCCGGGCCCTGATAAAGGAAATGCTGAAGGATGCGACGGGGGCGCTCCCCAAGTTTGCCGTGGTGGAAATGCCGCCGGGACCGCCTGTGCTGCAATCCGTGGTCGCAACGGTTCACGGCCCGGATGCGCCCACCCGCCGCCAGGTGGCGGCAGATCTGACCGAACTTTTCAAGAAGGCCCCCAATCTTGTGGATGTGGACAACTACATGGTGTCGCCACATGATTACTGGCGTTTCATGGTCGACAGGGACAAGGCAGATCTGCGCGGCATCTCGGTGGATTCCATCAACAAGAACCTGGCCATGGCGCTGGGTGGCATGGTGATCGGCGACGTGAAACAGCGCGCCGGCCACGAGCCTGTCAATATCGTGATCCAGGTGCCGCTGGCGGAGCGTTCCCAGATCACGCGACTGGGTGATCTGCTCATTCAGTCGAAGGACGGTGTCGGCGTTCCCCTGCGCGAACTGGGGCAGTTCAAGCGGGTGCAGGTGGAGCCTTCGGTATTCAACAAGGATCTGCGGGCGGTGGAATACGTTGTGGCCGATGTTGGTGGTCGCCTCGCAGCGCCTGTTTACGGCATGATGCAGGTTGAAGACCTGCTCAAGACCGCCAATGACGGCAAGCCCTACATCACGCCAGATAACGTGGAGCTGGTCAAGAACACCTATTGGACGGGACCACCGCCGACAGACAGTCATTCGAGCTTCGAATGGACGGGCGAGTGGACGGTGACCTATGAGACCTTCCGGGACATGGGTATTGCTTTTGGTGCAGCACTGGTGCTGATTTATATCCTGGTGGTGTGGGAGTTCGGCAATTTCCGCATTCCGGCGCTGATCATGTCACCCATTCCCCTGACCCTGCTGGGAATTATCCCTGCCCATGCTATTTTCTTTGCCGCAGGTTGGGGTGGCGAGTTTACCGCCACCTCCATGATCGGCTGGATCGCCCTGGCGGGTATTATCGTGCGCAACTCCATACTGCTGGTGGATTTCTCCATTCACGAAGTTCAGAAGGGTGTGCCTGTACCGGAAGCGGTGATCAAGGCCTGCAAGACCCGTACCCGACCGATTCTGATCACAGCATTCGCGCTGGTTTTCGCCTCGTCCGTGATCTTTTTCGATCCCATATTTCAGGGCATGGCCATCTCACTGGCCTCGGGTGTACTGGTTTCCACCATACTGACTTTGGTGGTTATTCCCCTGGGGATGGTGTCTGCATCAGAATCGCTGTGTGAAGCTGCAGGCCGTCATTGTCCAAAAGCCCGAAAAACGCCTCAGGGTGGCGGTTCTTCAGGAGGTGGCGGACGCAGCCTGCTGAAACGTGGCTGGCATGTGACAGCCAGTATCATCATTGCCGTCGTAAGCTTCACCGCAGCTGTTATTCGCCTTTTCCTTCCGGCGAAAAAGTCCGGGAAGACGACGGCCACCCCTGCATCTGCCCCGGCGGCGGCAACAAAACCGGCGCCGCCACCTCCTGAGCCGGAAAAGCCCCGGACAGAGGCGGCTGCTCCGGCGAAAAAGACGGAAGAAAAACCCGCCAGGAAAGCGGCCGGGTTCGAACCCGAGCTGGATGCTGCGCTGGTCGATGATGCCGAACTGGATATCGAGAGCATTGCCAGGCCCATCGAGAAACCTCTGGCCGAGCAGAAGCCCACCCGGGATCAGATAAAGAAGACGGTTGCCGCCCGCAAGAAATCGGTGAAAGAAGCGTCACCCAAGAAAAAGGCGACCAGGAAAGCTGCCGCCAGGAAAACCACCGTGGCCAAGGAAGCTCCGGCGACGGAAAAGCGCAAGGCTGCCGCTCAGGTAAAAACGCCTGCCAAGACCGGGACGGCTACGGCAAAGAAAAAAGCATCGGCTGCAAAGAAAGTACAAAGCACAGCCACAACCAAGAAAAAAGTGGCGGCGGCTCCCAAGGCGTCTGCCACCAAGAAACCCGCGGCGGCGAGCAAAGCCAAGGCCCCCGTGAAAAAGGTGCGGACGGCGAAAAAGGCACCCGCCGGCAAGAAAGCGGCAGCACCCGCGCGCAAGAAAATGCCGAAAAATCCCGTGGTGTCAGCCACTGTGGGGAAAAAGTCGGGGAGAAGGGGAATCCGGCTGAAGAGTCTGGATTCCACAGACGATGGATTATCATCCTGAGGTCGAGATCACTATGCCATACCATACATGCGAGGGAGATTCTGGCAATGATTACAGTTATCGGTAGCCTCAAGGGAGGGTCAGGCAAGAGCACCATCACTTTCAATCTGGCCGTATGGCTGGCCTTGGGAGAACAGCATGTGCTGGCGATCGATGCCGATCCCCAGGCCACGCTTACCGATGTGGTGGATGTAAGGACGGAAGAGGGGTTTGAGCCTCCGGTTGAACTGGCCAGCAAGAAACTGCTGCATAACCGCAAGGAACTCGACCAGTATGAAGAGGTGTTGATCGATGTGGGAACGGCTGATCTTGCCAGCCTTAAACAGGCCATCAGGATAGCCGACCGTATTGTGGTACCCGTGCCGCCCAGTCAGGCGGATATCTGGTCCACCCAGCGCTTCCTGCGTCTGATCGATTCGGTAGTCGGGGACAACCGCCGCCCGGAGGTGATGGGATTCATCAACCGTGGTGATACGCACCGGGCCATACGCGAGAGCGATGAGGCGGCGGCAGCGCTGATTGCACTGCCCGGCATCAAGTTCATCAAGGCACGACTGGCGCAGCGTACCGCTTTCCGGCGTTCTTTCAGCGAAGGTCTGGCCGTGTTCGAGATGGATCCCCGCAGCAAGGGAGCCCATGAATGGAATGCCCTGGCGGCGGTGCTTTACGCCCATGTTGTCGGTTAATGAGAACCAATCCAGATTAATATTGCTTTGTTGAATATAAGAATATTTATGGGTATGATATTCTTAATATACCGGTCAAACAGAGCAATATCAGCCAGTGAGTGAGTTGAAATCCCAGGAAGAAGAACTGGACACGGTCTCCGACCGCGAAGGTATAACACGCCTGTCGGAAGTGTTCGAGACCAGCGCCAGGCGCTGGGAACTGATCATCTATCCTTCCATGTTCGCCTTCGTGGTTCTCGCCGCCTATGGCTTTTTCCTCATCTACCGTCTTGCCGGTGACATGCATTACATGGTCATCAGTGTCGATACGCACATGTCCGTGCTGTCCAGCAACATGCAGAGCATGTCTGAGAATATGGGGCAGATGACGACCAATATCCGCACCATGACAGTGAGCATGGATTCCATGGAACACAAGATGGGCACGCTGCAGCCGATTCTCGCCAGCATGGAGTCCATGGATGAATCCATGAAATCCATGAACACATCAACCAAGATTCTGACCGTGGCGACGCGCAACATGCAATATGACATGTCCCGTCTGAATGACAACGTCGGTCGCCCCATGTCCTTCATGAATACCTTCATGCCCTGGTAACGTGGGACAGACCGAAAGCCGTCCCGTTCTTGTTGTCGCCATTTCCTCACGCGCACTGTTTGATCTGGATGAATCTCACCGGGTATTCGAGGAGCAGGGTATAGACGCCTATCACCGCTACCAGATCGAACATGAGGACGATGTGTTACAGCCAGGCGTGGCCTTTACGCTGGTCAGGAAACTGCTGAACCTCAATACGCTGTTCGAAAAGCGCGTCAGGGTGGAGGTCGTGCTGTTGTCGCGTAACAGTGCGGACACCGGATTGCGGGTGTTCAACTCCATCAGTCATCACGGTCTTGATATCACCCGTGCAGCCTTTACCGGCGGGCGCAGCCCTTTTGAATATGCCTCTGTGCTGGATGCGCATCTTTTTCTCTCGGCGGATTCCGAAGATGTTGCCCGGGCCCTGAATGCCGGTGTCGCCGCCGCGACCATCGCGCCCATCGCAGGATCCGGTGCTTCGGGGAATGCCACGGGTGAGGATCCCGACCAGCTGCGTATTGCTTTTGATGGCGATGCTGTGCTGTTTTCGGATGAAGCGGAACGCGTTTACCGCAAGCAGGGGCTGGAGGCGTTTGAAGCCAGCGAGAAGGCGGCGGCCAGAAGACCGCTGGAAGCCGGACCTTTCCGGTGTTTTCTCGAAGTGTTGCATAAAATGCAGTCACTTTCTCCCGAGGGAACCTCTCCCATACGAACGGCATTGGTCACAGCCCGAGGTGCGCCCGCGCATGAGCGGGTCATCCGTACCCTGAGAACCTGGGGGATTCGCATCGATGAAGCCCTGTTCCTCGGCGGGATGGACAAGAGCGCCTTTCTCAAGGCCTTTCAGGCGGATATCTTTTTTGACGATCAGACCCAGCATGTTGAATCTGCGGCCCAGTTTGTACCCGCGGGCCATGTGCCTCACGGGGTGGCAAACAAGGCCTGATTCAGGGCATTACAGCTCTGCGTCGTAGATGATGGTGTCCACAGGTTTCTGGATGAAGTTACCCTGAATGAAGTCGACTCCGACATTCCAGAGTATGGTCAGCTGGGCGGCTTCTTCGATGTAGATCACGATGGTCTTGACCTTTTCCTGGTGGAGCTGCTGGTTGTAGTCTTTGAGCAATTCCTGTTGCTGCTTGTCCTTGGACAGCCTTCCCGAGATGTCCGGAGAAAAACACACCAGATCACACTGCAGGTGACGCACCACATTGACCGCTTCCTGCTCGAAGGGGAAGTGGGTGAGTGAGATGCGGCAGTTGATCTTGTGCAAACCTTCTGCCAGCTGTTCCATCTTCTCCAAATGCCCGATTACGTCGTGGTGTGATACGGCGAAGGTGAGCCAGGCGCCTTTGGCCTTGAACTCACGCAGGCAATCACAGATCCACAGCAACAGGGAATCATCTTCGATGGCGGAAGCGGAGAGGGTGATCATGAAGTTGAGCTTGTGACCGTCGTTGCGGTGACGGGCGACCTCCTGGATGGCATTGCGAATGATCCAGCGGTCGATTTCCGCCATTCTTTCCGAGCGGATAGCTTCCTCGAG
>DRLF01000460.1 GCA_011051425.1 Thiolapillus brandeum
AACACGTCCAGGTCGCCAATGACCTCCTCGGTAAAGGCGCCATCGGCGTTGGTCTGGCGGCCATACCAGTACACGGCACCGGTGGCGGCGTCTTCCACGTAGGCAAGATAGCCCTGGCCGTTGTAGTGGTAATCCAGGCTCATCTGGCCTCCGGCGTATAGGCGGCGCGCTATGCGCCCATAGCTGTCGAAGGTGAGCGATTCGCTGTAGCTGGCGCCGTGGTTATCCAGAATATCTCCGTCCAGGGTCTTGTCGATGTAGGTGTCGGTTCGGTTCCGGCGGCCCAGGTCATCATAGAAATACGCCCGCTGGTAATGACGGCTGCTCTCGCCGGTCAGCTTGCCCAGGGATTTTCCCCGCTCGAGATTGTCCCATTCCCAGGTTTCCAGGGTGTTGGCCCGGTTCCCTTCCACGTAGCGTTCACGCAGACGGCCCAGGGCGTCATAGCTCATGACCAGGGTCTGTCCCTTGGCATCGGTCTGGCGAATCAGTTCTCCCAATCCGTTGTAGGCATAGGACCAATACCCCATGTCCGGATCATCCTGCGATAATTTGTCGCCCCGCAAAGTGTAGGCGATGGTGGTGTGGTTGCCATGGGCATCGGTGATCCCGGTCCGGTTGCCGGTGGCGTCATAGGTAAAATTCATCCAGTTGCCCAGGGCGTCACGCACGGCCAGCTTCTGCCCCAGGGCGTTGGATATCACGATGTTTACCTGGTCGGGGGCTCTTACCGGTCCGTGGTCTGTCTGGTAAGTGACCTCGGTGGTGGTGGTGACGCGCTGTCCGCGATGGGATGGCGTGTGAGACACACTATATTCGTAGGTGGTCGTGCCATTGACCGGGGAGGAGACTTCCGTGGGGCGGTTGAGGATGTCATAACTGGTGGTTGTCCAGTAAGTAGCCTGGTTGAAGAACGGCCGGGACACCCGGGTGACCCGCCCAAGGGCGTCATATTCGGTGTCTTTCTTCTTCCACTGGTCAGGACTGAAGCCTTCCACCGCTTCACGGACCACGCGGTTTTTCTTGTCCATGCATTGATACTGCCGGGGCTGACCACTGGTGATGGTGTCAACGCGGTACACGGCTATGGCAGGACAGCCTGGGGTATCCCATTGCCGGATGACGGTGGTGCTGGTGCCGTCGGCCCGGATCTCCTGTTTCATCCGCCCGAGGGCATCGGGAATCCAGGTGGTGATGAGGTCATTGGGGCCTTTTAGGGAGGTGCGGAACCCAAACCGGCTGTTATAGGTGTACTGTTCTTCATGCCCCAGGGCGTTGATGGTCTTCAGGGGAAAGCGTCCCTGGGCATCATAGGGCGTGTCGGTCTGCCTGGGATCCACAAGGTACCCTGACACCACGGTCTGCCGTTCGTTGCCGTAGTCGTCGTACTCGTGGCAGGTGGTTTGTTTGTACTGGCCGTTATCCGGCTCGATCACCTCGCACTTCAGAAATCCCGTTGGGCGCTCTTCGTCTTCGCCAACGGGATCCATGAAATAGCTGAAGCTGCTTTTCCTCTTGATGGATTGGCCAACGGGATAGGCAGTGCCCGAATGGGTGACCGTGCTTTGCTTCAGGCGCCCGAACAGCCAGTAGGTGGCGTTGTTGTCATATTCGCTTTGCGTGGTCTTGATGTGGGTTTTTCCACCTCGCAATACATCGTGGGTAGTAATTGTATGCAAGCCAAAGTTGCCTGCCACATCACGCGCTCCCAGCTCCGTTGTCTTGTAGCTCACCAGGCTGCCGGATTGAAGGTCGTAACTGTAATCGTAGGTCTTAGGCACCCAGGGTGAATAAAATTTGGCCCGGATACTTCCGCCACCTTTGTTGAATACCGGTCTTCTCATCAGCGAGAGCCTTCTGCCGTCAGCGCTTCGCTTCACCTCCTTTTCGGCCAGGCTGCCGGTGAAGGGAAAGTCCTGCTTGAACAGCTGTATCTCTATCAGACCGGCGGTGACATCTGTTGTCACCTGTTTGGCAAAGCCCTGGAATCCCCTCCCCCGCAGACTGACACGCGCACCTTCGTAACGGAAGTTCTGGACATGATATCCACCAATGCCGTTGTCCCGCCGGGTTCCGGACACCACATACATGGGGGCCTGGATATAGCGATATCCCTGCTGCGCTGCACGGAAGTTACTGTAGAGCTTGTGCATGCCACTGTCGGTCAAGGGCCGGTAATCGATTTCGATCACATCGTCGAACCTGCCCCTTCCCGCTGTGATGCGGCGCACCAGATCCGAGCGTATTTTGATCCGCCGGCGCAACTCCCAGCGGTAGTTATTGCCGTAAATCAGGTCCTCGAAGCCATCACCATCAAAATCAGCAACTTGCGGGTGGTGTTTATAGGCGCTTCCGGTGAGAATGCCGGTGTTGATGGCTTCAAAGTAAGGAACCCCCGCCGTATTGAAACGGGTAAGCAGCACCCACCAGGTGCGCTGGGCGCCCTCCTTATGGGCCAGGAGAATATCCGTGACGCCGTCCTTGTCCCAGTCGATGGGGTTGGCGGATTGGGCATCATCGCGGCTCTTGCCAGGCGCTGTGACCAGTTTCAGTATCGAGCCATCAGATTTCTTATAAATTTCCGCGGCGCGAACATTGGTAGAAAAGCCTGCCCGGCCAGGGAAGGTCCGGGTTCCTCCCCAATTGAGGCGGTAATAGACCGTTCCCTTATTGAACCAGACAATGTCCTGGTAGCCATCGCCATTGATGTCGATGACCATGGAGACATTCTCATTCTTTGGTTCGTTCCAACCTACCTTAACCCCACTGAATGAATTGCCGTTGGAGAAGTAGATCCAGTTATTGACGCTGAACAGATCCTGCATGCCATCGCCATTGACATCGATGACCATAAGCCGGTCTTTGTCATCAAACATAGGCAAGCCTGCACTGCCGGCGGAATAAAACTGGCCGGGCGCATTCCGCTTGTTGAGCTTCAGCTCCCACTGGATGGGTGAGAAAAGACTTCCCGTTGACGCATGTTTGGGGAAAACCAAGTCCTGCAGGCCATCGCCATTGGCGTCCATCACTATGGGCATACAGTTCGACGGTATCTTTCCAATACCGCCGCATCCCCAAGAATTACCGTCTTCAGACGCGGTGTCCGCAATCTCCTGGTCACTATCTACGATGGCGCCGCCGCTGTAACTGAGCTTTTTCCAGCCGTCCAGATGCCAGTTTAACCACAGATTCTCACCATCATCATAGTAGACCTGCCAAGAGGCCTGGGGCACCAGGATATCTGAATCCCCATCACCATCGACATCCATGACGATGAACGGCGCGCCTTTCCATGGGCCATTCTCCACGGGAGGTATCCCTTCGGTATAGGTCAGGTGCTTGACAACCCCACCGTTGCGTCCATAGATGTCCACAACCAGCGCTCCATTTGTTTTCCGGGTGGGGTATGCCAGATCGGCGATGCCGTCACCATTGAAATCCAGCACCCGCGCGGCATCACGGCTGGCGGAGTCCCCAATGCTGGCAACTGGACTCAGAATGGGTCCGCCAAAGAGATTGTCTGTCTTGGGATGGGCTGGCGTATGCCATTCGATGAGCGTGGGAGGCACGCAGTCGTTCGCGTTGTCTTCCCCCATGCACATGCGAACCTGGGCCAGGCGGCTCCTGGGCGCAGCGTAGCCGGTGGCGAAATAATCAAACTGGTAGCTGCGCACCTGGGCGCTGCCTTCCCTGACCCGAATCGCTTTTAACCGCGTGGTGGAACTGATGCGGCTTTGCGCTAGAAAGCCATAGGAAGGATCGGGACGGCTTTCATAAACAAAATCAATATGGGAGTGAAAACCGGCTCCGGTGCGCAGGTTGCCGGTATAATCGATGCGTGACACCCGGTGTTCACCCAAAGCCGTATTTTCGAAATAAGATACATCGAAATAATTTTGCGCCGTGTCGATGACCCGATTGAGGGCCCAGCGCTGTATCTTTCCATCCGCCGTGTTGACCTGGGAGTCCTGGGTTCTGCCGTATTCCATGATCTCGCCCGACTTGGTCCACACCTCGAAATACATGAGGTTGCTGCTGG
>DRLF01000461.1 GCA_011051425.1 Thiolapillus brandeum
AGTTCGGCGCGGTGGCATGGCGGGTGTCGCCTTATCGCAATCCCGTGATCGGTTGGATGCATGATCTGGAAATCATGACTGTTACCGATCTGCAGGCCTGGTACGAACAATGGTATTCCCCGGACAATGCCATTCTGGTGGTAGTGGGGGACGTGCAGCCCAGGGATGTCCTTGAGCTGGCAAAAAAACATTTTGGACCTATCGGGGCAACCGGCAGGGCGAGCTACCGCGCACGACCGGAGCCGGAACAAAAGGGCATCACCCGCCTCGAAGTGAAGGTGCCGGCAGAACAGCCCAGTCTGATCATGGGATACAAGAGCCCTGCCATGGTGGATGTCAAGGAACCCTGGGAAGCCTATGCGCTGGTGGTGCTCAATTCTGTTCTCGGTGAGGGCGACAGCTCACGGCTGACTTCCCGCGTGGTGCGGGAGCAGCAACTGGCGGTCTCGGCCGGCAGCAGCTATGACGCCTTCAGCCGCCTGTCCGGTCTGCTGGAACTCGAAGCCATTCCGGCGGAAAACGTCAGTCTGGATGCGCTGGAAAAAGCCCTGCGCGAGCAGGTGACCGATCTGAAGAATACGCCCATCAGCAAGGAAGAGCTGCAGCGCGTGGTGAATCAGACAGTTGCGAAGAAGGTGTTCGCACGGGATTCCCTGTTTTATCAGGCCATGCTCATCGGCATGCGCGAAACCAACGGTTATGACTGGAAGACGCTGGACGAGGAGTTGCAGCATATCCGCGCCGTCACGCCCGAGCAGGTGCAGGCGGTTGCCAGGAAGTACCTGGTCGATGATCATCTGACGGTGGCGGTGCTTCAGCCCCGCAAGGCCCAGGCCGAAGGGGAGAAGAAATCATGATCAGGCAGCTTGTACTACTGGTATTGGTTTTGTTGTCCAGTCTGGCCCAGGCGCTGGAGATCCAGTCCTGGCAGACGGAGCAGGGCACGCGCGTGATGTTCGTTCATGCGCCCCAGTTGCCCATGGTGAATCTCAGCGTGCTGTTCGATGCCGGCAGCGCGAGGGATGGTGAGCAGCCGGGCAAGGCGCGGCTGCTCAACGAACTGTTGCTGGAAGGGGCCGGTGACCTGGATGCGGATGCCCTGGCGCGTGAACTGGAGTCCCGTGGTATCGAGATCAGCACCCGTATCAGCCGGGATATCGCCTGGGTCAATATGCGAAGTCTGAGTGACAAGGCAATCCTCACGGTTGCACTGGATACGCTGGCGGCGGTGGTTGCCAGGCCCCGCCTGGATGAAGATGCCATTGCCAGGGTAAAGGAGCGCACCCTGGCGGAACTGCGGCTGGCTCATCAGTCTGCCGAAGATGTGGCGGACCAGATGCTGATGCAGGCCCTGTACGGAAAACATCCTTATGCACATGATCCACTGGGCGATGAAAAATCCCTGGAAGCGCTGAATGAGCAGCAGCTGCGCGGTTTCCACGACAGGTACTATACGGCCGCGAATGCCGTGATAGCGCTTGTCGGCAATGTGGACCGGAACCAGGCGGAATTGCTGGTGGGGCGGCTGGTAAGCAGTCTGCCCGTCGGGGAAAAGGCCGCAGCCCTGCCGCCGCCGGAAAGGCCCCGACCGGGAACAACGCGCAAGATATTTCCCGCCTCGCAGACCCATATCAACATGGGGATGCTTGGCATCAGCCGCAAAGATCCGGACTATTTTCCCCTGCTGGTGGGTAATCACATCCTGGGTGGCAGTGGCCTGACCTCCATCATGGGTGAGGAAGTGCGCAACAAGCGCGGCTTGAGCTACGGCATTTCCAGCAGCTTCTCGCCCCTGTGGGTACAGGGCCCATGGATACTGTCCGCCCAGACCAAGAACAGTCAGGCGAATTCCACCCGGCAGCTGATGGTGGCCCTGTACCGTGATTTCGTGGATGAGGGACCCAGCCTGAAACAGCTCGAAGCAGCGAAGAAACATCTTGTGGGTGGCTTTCCCCTGAAGCTGTCCAGCAACAAGAAGATCCTGCGGCGTATTGCGCTCATGGGGTTCTACGATCTTCCCACGGACTGGCTGGACACCTGGAGCAGCAAGGTGATGCAGGTGACGGCCTCCCAGATACGCCGGACCTTTCGCCGGCGCATGCCGGTGAAGAATCTCGTTACCGTGATGGTTGGCGGTAAAAAGAAGTAGTGGCGCGCAGCAACAGTATCCGCATCATCGGCGGGGCTTTTCGCGGGCGCCGTCTGGGCTTTCCTGATGCGCCCGGTCTGCGACCAACGGCGGACCGCCTGCGGGAGACCCTGTTCAACTGGCTGCAGGGACAAACCGAAGGCGCGGATTGCCTGGACCTGTTTGCCGGCAGTGGCGCACTGGGGCTGGAAGCCCTGTCACGGGGTGCGAAGACCGTGCGTTTCGTTGATCAGTCCCGTACCGTGATCCGGCAGCTGGATCAGAACCTGCAGCTGCTGGATGCGCAGGACAGGTCGGAAGTCATTTCCACCGATGCCATGAGGCTGTTGCGCCGGGAAGCCGACCGGCAGTTCGATATTGTTTTTCTCGACCCGCCCTTCGCCAGCGACTGGCGGGCGCAAGCCTGTGAGAGCCTGGAACACTACGGCTGGCTGAAGTCCCGGAGCTGGATCTATCTGGAGCAGGACAGCCATCGGGACTGGCCGGCATTGCCGGATAGCTGGCACAGCCACCGGCAGGCCAGGGCAGGAC
>DRLF01000462.1 GCA_011051425.1 Thiolapillus brandeum
AGGGCCATCGGTTTCCACCCTGCCATCCGTTATGCAACTGACATCCTTGTGTGCGCCCATGTCATCAGGGCTGAGGGTCTGGGTACCGCTGCCGGAACAACCCCCTTCCGCCGCCTGAAGAATCACATCCCGATAACCCACGTTGCCATCACTGTCCTTGACATGGAAACGCGCAATGACTGGATCCAGCGGATCATAGTTGGATGATGTGGGCCACTGGAATCCACGTCCGCCTTTGTAAGTCCAGATGCCCGGAGAATCTTCTGATGGACTCGGCCAAACCCACACAGGCACATAAGAGTTGCTGGCTGCAAGATAGCCGTTTGCTCTCAGGATAGTGTTGTCTGCCCGGGTGATAGCTGTAGCTTGAGAACCTGTCACGGTGCCAACGGTAATGTCGAAGTTTGGAAAGTCATCCGGGTTGGCGATGCCATAGGACAGCGGGGCGGGGTAACTGACACTGGTCACTGCCGGTACGGTGCTGGGCCACAGGTTGCTGCTGACAGCATCCGAAGGATTGTTGTCGAGAACCCCCGTGTACATGGCATTAACATAAGTGCCAACGGACTCAATTTGAGAATATCCCTTGAAAAACAGTCGCTTGCCATCGCTGCTGAGATGCACCCCCTCTGAAGTGCAATTGACATTCACACCCGAATAGCTTGACCCGGTATCTATCTTGTAGCGCGAACTGCCATCCGAGTTGATGATATAGCCACCGGATTGATCGTTTACACCATGCAAACTGGAAAAAAGCCGGTTGCCATCATCGGTGATCCCTGCGGTATTGCAGTTGTTTTGGTATCCATCTTCTATCTGGTAGTGGGCATTCAGGGTAAAAGGCGCCTTGGTAACCATCAGTGAGGAACCTGGCCCGCTATAGACGATCGTTGAGCCGTCACCACTGATGGTCAGGTGGTTCTTGGCGTTATCGGCGGCGCCAGTATTGTTATCGTTGGTCAGTAGCGTCGGGGTTGATAGCGGCAGTGTGGCGGTGAGATCCCCTACCCACAATTCCTTGTCCCATCGTACCAATGCGCTTCCGTCCATCGGATCTCTACCGTCGATGAAAAACGTGATGGTCGCACCGTCGTCCGATACCGCCATCTCATCGGCAAAGCGTCCAACGCCCCCGGAAGGGTGTGAGACCGATCCCGCCTGGACTACCAGTTGAGGGACAATGCTGCCGCTGGTTGCAATGCGCCACATATCGCCCCGGTCACCGTTGTCGGACTCATTGAAATAGAGCCAGTCTCCGTTGCCGTCTGTAGCAATGTCCAGAGGAATTTCGATATTTGATGGACGGGCTACCAGCAGAATGCTCACCGCGCCGGTTTTTCCGTTCACCATGCAGAAAAGGAAATCAGAATAGGTGGTGTCCGAGGCGTCATCGGCGATAAAAAAGATGCGCGTCCCATCCCGGTTGCTGACCATGCCCGTGTTTTCACTAAAGACCCCGATCTGTGGAGGCAAAATGACCTCCACGGGATCATTTGCAGAAGCAAAATCATGGATGAACAGATGGGGTTTGCCAGAGCCACCACCATAAAAAGCGACGACCTTACCGTCACTGCTCATGGTACTGATCCGAACGTCCAAGTCCTTCCCCGAACCCAGAAAATCCGTGCCGTGAAAAATCTGCCGGAAACTGGCTTCCCGCACATAAGGTGCCGCAAAGGTGATTTCTGTGGCCAGCAATAGCACCAAAAACAGTGCACTTGTTTTGATTTGAAACGTCATAACCTGATTTCTCTTAAAGCGATAGTAATCTTCTCTACCAGCTATAAACGATTTCAGAGTATGGAATGGCTCAAAAAAAGTTTATTTTCCCCACTTTCGCGACAAGAGTACATAGGCTGCGCCCGTACCCCCATCCCAGCGGGGGGCGGAGCAGAATGCCAGCACTTCCTTGCGCTGTGGCAGCCACTGGTTGATGCGCTGTTTGAGCACGGGTTGCTGGCTGGAACCGCGCCCTTTCCCGTGGATGATGCGTACACAGCGGCGATGTGCCTTGAGGCTTTGATCGAGGAAACGGCTCAGGGCAGTTCTGGCGTCGCCGCTACGCATGCCGTGCAAATCCAGTGTGGCTTCGGGGCTGAGAACGCCGCGCTGGAAATCTGCCCACAGGCGATGCTGGATACCGGGGCGGCGGAACTCCAGAAAATCCGGGGTTTCTTCTGACGTGTCGGCAAATTCGTCACCGGGCTGTTCCTGATCAGGAAATTCCAGTGGAACCGGGCGCTTGCGCTTGTGCCAGGGGGATTTCCTGTCGTGCTGCAACGGCTCCACGCCCTGCATGGCCTTGCGGAAGATGTCAAATTCCCTGTCCGAATTGTTGTCTTTGGAGCTCATGGAACAATTATACCTTCCCAGACCTGTAATCGGGATGTCGCCAAACACGCTTTCGGTTAAAATTGCGCGATGCGTATCTTGTTGAGCAATGATGATGGTTACCAGGCGCCGGGTCTCAAGGCATTGGCAGGTGCCCTGAAAGCAGTGGCTGATGTCGTCGTGGTTGCTCCTGATCGTGATCGCAGCGGCGCAAGCAATTCCCTGACGCTGGAAACACCCATCCGTGCGCATACCATGGACAATGGTTTTATTCGCGTGGAAGGTACGCCGACGGACTGTGTGCATCTGGCCATCACGGGATTATTGGAACAGGAACCGGACATGGTGGTTGCCGGCATCAATGCCGGCGCCAACATGGGTGATGACGTCATCTACTCAGGCACCGTGGCTGCGGCTACAGAAGGCCGTTTTCTGGGATTTCCGGCCATGGCGGTTTCCATGGCCTCCCACACGCCACAGTATTTCGACACAGCGGCCCAGATTGCCGTCCGATTGATCGGGCGCCTGCAGCGCAAGCCCCTGGCTGCGGAATCCATTCTCAACGTCAATGTGCCGGATCTGCCCCTTGAAGAAATTCAGGGGATGCAGATCACCCGCCTGGGGCATCGGCACAAGGCAGAACCGGTCGTGAAGGAACTGGATCCCAGAGGACGTCCTATCTACTGGGTGGGACCCGCAGGACCGGAGCAGGATGCCGGGCCGGGGACGGATTTTCATGCCCTGAGGAACGGCTTCGTTTCCATTACACCGCTGCAGGTGGATCTGACGAGGCATGCAGCCATCGATGCGCTGAACAGCTGGCTGGAGGACTGAGGGCGTGAACGCCGACTTGAAAGCAGGCCAGGGGATGACTTCCGAACGGACGCGCGAACGGCTGGTGCAGCAGTTGCGAAACGAAGGGGTTCGCAATGAACGTGTGCTTCAGGTCATGCGCCAGGTGCCGCGGCATCTGTTCGTGGATGAGGCGCTGGCCAGCCGTGCTTACGAGAATACGGCACTGCCCATCGGGCGTTCCCAGACCATATCACAACCCTATATCGTTGCCCGCATGACAGAGGCGCTGCTCGGGGATGAGCAGCTGGATACCGTGCTGGAAGTGGGTACCGGCTCCGGCTATCAGACAGCCGTGTTGGCTCCTCTCGTTCGCAGGGTGTACACCGTTGAACGCATAGCACCGCTGCTGGATCAGGCCAGGCGGCGTTTTCGTCTTCTCAAACTGCGCAACATCCATCCAAAGCACTCGGATGGTGGACTGGGTCTTCCTGAATTTTCGCCTTATGACGGCATTATCGTCACCGCCGCTCCTGAAGGAATTCCCCGTACCCTGGTCGAGCAACTTCGCCCGGGAGCCCGTATGATACTGCCCATCGGCGGTGCCGGTGCCCAGGCGCTGGTGAAGGTAACACGTACTGCAAAAGGATATGAAACAGAAATGCTGGAACCCGTGAATTTCGTGCCACTGCTCGGCGGGGTGGAAACTTGAAGCTTTTTTCCGGTTTGTATGACCGTGCCATGCGGTGGGCCAGGCATCCCAAAGCACCCTGGTATCTTGCGGGACTGAGTTTTTCCGAATCTTCCTTTTTTCCTGTGCCCCCGGATGTGATGCTGGCGCCCATGAGTCTGGCGCGGCCGGAAAAGGCCTGGTTCTTTGCCTTTCTCACGACACTGGCATCCGTGGTGGGGGGTATCGCCGGGTATTTCATCGGTCTTTGGGCTTTTGATTTCATCGAGCCACTTCTGCATGACGTGGGCTACTATGACAAATATCTTCAGGTGCGGGCTTGGTTCGATGAATGGGGGTTCTGGGCAATTTTTATTGCGGGGTTCTCACCCATTCCCTACAAGATATTCACCATAACTGCGGGAGTGATTTCAATGAGCTTCCTGCCTTTTGTGCTGGCCTCGATCATCGGCCGTGGCGGGCGCTTTTTTCTGGTGGCAGGATTGATGGCCTGGGGCGGAAAACCCATGGAGGACAAGCTGCACAAATACATGGATGTGATAGGCTGGAGCGTGCTGGTTGTCATCGTACTGGCTGTCATAGTCATCAATCTGTGGTGAGACCGCTTTCCGGATTTGTGTCCATGGGAGAGAAAACTGATTAGCATTCGGCCAACAGACGGGTTGATTCGCATTGCCCTTTCCTGCTGCTTCATCCTGATGGTGGGGCTGACGGGTGGCTGTGCCAGCCATCAGAAAGCCGGTGGCAGCAAGCCCCAACCTGCCGCCAAGGCCCGTCCGCCAATAAAGAAATCGACCCGGACCTACCGAGTGCGAAAGGGAGACAGTCTGTATTCCATTGCCTGGCGTGCCGGCCTGGACTATCAGACCGTGGCGAAATGGAATCATCTGCAGCCTCCCTATACCATTTATCCAGGGCAGGTCATTCGCCTGTATCCGCTGCGGACGGCCGCAAAACCACACAAAAAATCAGGAAAAAAGCCCAGAAAACCTGCACCAAAGCAATCTGCTGGCAGCAAGAGCACCGTTGTGGCCGGCAAACCTGTCCACCCACCCAAAAAGACTGTCAGGCCGGTCAAACCTCAGCCGGCAAAAGCAGGATCGCTGCACTGGCAGTGGCCCACCCGGGGAAAAGTGCTGTCCCATTACTCATCATCCGACCCTTCGCGCAGTGGTATTCAGATCGGTGGCAGGAAGGGACAGAAAATTCTGGCAGCCGAGGGGGGCGAGGTGGTTTACGTGGGCAGTGGACTTATTGGCTATGGTCAGCTTATTATCATCAAACACAACAATAAATATCTGAGTGCCTACGGACACAACAGCAACCTTCTG
>DRLF01000463.1 GCA_011051425.1 Thiolapillus brandeum
AACGCGCCATCGATTACCTGGGTAAGCCCGGAGGCTTCCTCAACGACGCCAATGTCCGTATCCCACTGCCCGGCTCAGTGGACAAGATCGCTTCGGGACTGCGGGCCGTGGGCCAGGGAGCCCTGGTCGACGAGTTCGAAACCACCATGAACAAGGCGGCGGAAACAGCCATTCCAAAGACACTGGATATCGTCAAGGACACCGTACAGAACATGACGCTGGAAGACGCCGCGAATATTCTCAACGGCGGTGACGATGCCGCTACCCGCTACCTGCGGGAGAAGGCCGGACCATCCCTGGAGAAAGCCATCAAGCCCATCGTCTCCCAGGCAACCGATCAGGTTGGCGCAACAGCCAGCTACAAGCAGCTGACCGCCAATGCCGGCGGCGGTATGCTGGGCGGACTGCTCGGTGGCGGCAGTGCGCTGGACCTGGACTCCTATGTCACGGAGAAAACCCTGGACGGCCTGTTCTACAAACTGGCCCAGGAAGAGAAGGCCATCCGCCAGAATCCCGTTGCCCGCAGTACGGATCTGCTGAAACAGGTTTTTGGCAGATAGCCCAGACATTCGCCAGGATATATCTATTAATCTCAATAAATTATAAAGCATAGTTCATGGAGATTGGTTATCTTGGCGCGTTTCTCATGGGGCTGTTTGGCGCCCTGCATTGCGTCGGCATGTGCGGCAGTATCATGGGCGTGCTGACCTTCAGTCTGCCGGTGGACATACGCAGTCGCCCGGCGCAGTTGGCGGGCTTTCTCAGCTATTACAGCCTGGGCCGTATTTTCAGCTATACCCTCGCCGGCGCACTTGCCGGGGCCTTCGGTGCGGGCCTGCTGTTTCGCATCAGCCCCCAGTACGGACACAGCATCCTGCTGCTCACCGCCACCATCCTGATGGTAGCCGTGGGCCTGTATCTCGCAGGCTGGTTTCCCGCATTCGCCCGTATCGAAAAAGCCGGCTCGCCCATCTGGAAAAAGCTGGAGCCTCTGGGCCGTAAACTGCTGCCTGTCACCTCCCCCTGGCAGGCACTGCTATATGGCCTGATCTGGGGATGGCTGCCTTGCGGCCTGGTTTATTCCGCGCTGTTTATTGCCTTGGGTCAAGGCGGCTGGCTTCAGGGTGGGTTATTTATGCTGTTGTTTGGTATAGGGACCTTGCCAGCCGTGATGGCAACGGGTATCTTTGCCGAGCAGATATTGCGCTTCGCGCGCAATCCGCGCATGCGCATGATTGCAGGCTTGTTGCTGATTGCATTTGCACTGACCGGACTGATCATCAACTGGTAGAAAAATGAACAAATCTTCCAATTACGAATTACTCGGAAAATCACCGGAATTCGAAGCGCTGTTGCGTTCACTGGACATCGCGGCGGTGACCGATGTCACGCTCATTCTTACCGGAGAGAGCGGTACAGGAAAGGAATTGCTGGCCCACCATGTGCACACCAGGAGCAGGCGCAACGGTGCTCCCTTCGTTGCCATCAACTGCGCAGCACTGCCGGAAGGGCTGGCTGAATCCGAACTTTTCGGTCACGTTAAGGGCGCATTCACCGGCGCGGTGACCGACAATCCCGGCCGCATCAGCCAGGCGGAGGGCGGCACACTGTTTCTGGATGAAATCGGCGAAATGTCCCTGGATATCCAGGCAAAGCTGCTGCGATTTCTTGAATCCGGCGAATTTCAGCCCGTGGGCAGCCTGAAACAGCGCCACGCCGACGTGCGCCTGCTGGCGGCCACCAATGCCGATCTTCGCAAGAAGGTGGAAGACGGCAGTTTTCGGGAAGACCTGTATTACCGCCTGAATATCATTCCTTTCCATGTGCCCGCACTGAGGGAGCGTACCGGGGACGTGGAACTGCTGATACCCGAGATCACAAAACGTCTCAGTGAAACCTACAGCCTGCCGGTACCCAGTTACAGCAAAGCCGCCATGGATTGCCTGAAACGCTATGCCTGGCCCGGCAATATCCGTGAACTGCGCAACCTGTGTGAACGTATGCTGATCCTGTTCAATGGCCGGGAAATCACTGACGGCAACCTGCCACGGGAAATTCGCCACCAGCAGACGAAGCGCTGGACCTTCGCCCTGCCCGATTCGGGCATCAGGCTCGACGAACTGGAACAGGAACTGCTGCAGCAGGCACTGGAGAAAAGCCAGGGCAACCAGAGCAAGGCGGCACGCATACTGGGGCTTAGCCGCTATGCCTTCATGTACCGCCTGAAGAAGTACCAACTGCAATAGATCACGCGACAGCTTCGTTCACCGGGTTCCGGTTTTCGCAGGAACGACAAACTTCCCCTCGGAAGTTTGTCACAAATCACCCAATTGGTTTGGGTATTCCTGTGTATGAAAGCTACTGAACGCTTATCGCAAAGTAGTCAGCCAGGCTGTTTACACGAAACCCCGGACCCAGTTCAACGCTGCTTTGGGCCTCGAACCTGACTCTTCCCCCGTCACCGATTTCATACCCCCTGACAGCCTTGATCTCGCGGCATCTTACGGTCGTGTTTGTCGTCACCGGCTCTTCCGGTGGCAGCATGTCGAACTGCTCACAGGCAAGCCTGACTGCTACAGCCTTGTCTGCATCGAGGGTCACGCCACAGGTTGCTGATGTTCCACCTGCACTGTCACAGCCACTCAGCCATTCCTGGCTGATTGTGAGTTGCGGATCGCCGGATGCCGCAGTCAAAACGTAGTCGTCCTCGACCATCGCATGCTCACAATCCGTGATACCTGTGTAAGGTGAACATTTTATCCCTTCGGGTGTACTGTCGATCACGCCATATCTGGCCTGACCGGAGGCCCTGGCCGTAACTGTCAGCAGATGTCCATCGACGATATGCGCCAAAGTCGTATGCTTTCCTCCTATTCTGGGAAACTCTCCTGCCGCGTACAGGCCTGTGTCGCCCAACACCAAGGCGGAGACTGTGCCGCCGGTAGACATGTCCAGATCCCAGTCCATGTCCAGGGTGGCGTCGGATGTCGTTACCTTGGCGATCTTTGGCATGCGTATTCCGCCTATGCTGGAAAACCAGCCCCCAAGGTACAGATCGTTACCGTTCGACGACAGCGCCAGTGAAAACACATCTTTGCTGGCATCGGGATTCCATTGATTGTCGATTGCACCGTTAGAAGCATTCAAACGGGCTATCCTGTTCCTGTCAACGCCGCCGATCTGCGTAAAATGTCCACCAACATACAGCGCATTGCCGTCCACCAGCAGAGTCCTGACGGTACTGTTGGTATCTGCCTGCCAGCCGGCATCGACCGCAGCGGTTGTGGTATCCAGTTTCGCCAACCGGTTCCTTGGCAAGCCGCCCATGGTGGAAAATACGCCACCGGCATACAGATCATTTCCCGAAAGCGCCAGGGCGTAAACTCCTCGGCTCGCTTGGGGATTCCAGCCCGAATCCAGCACTCCGGTATCGGCGGCAAGCCTGGCAAGATAATGTTGTACGCCACCGATATTGAAGAATCTGCCGCCGACATAAAGGTCATTGCCGTTCAGCAGTAAAGTCCATACACTCCCACTGGCGCTGGGATTCCAGGCAGGTACAACGCTGGCATCCGAGGCCTGCAGCCTGGCAAGGTGATTTTTCACATCCAGGCCAATATGGGTGAAATCACCACCCGTGTAGAGCGCGCTGCCGTCGGCAGAGACCGCGAGGGCCAAAATGCTGCCATCAAAGCCTGCTCCCCAGTGCTGCAGCTGGCCAGTGGCAGTGTCGATCTTGCCGAGAAAGAATTGGGGCTGGCCATTCACGCGGACGAAATCACCGCCAAAGTAGAGGTCATTGGCATGCCTGACCAGGGCATTGACGATACCTGCCTCACCGATGTTCAGATCGGTAAAACCGGCCACCAGGTTGTCCGATGCTGTTTCCAGGCTGGCAAAAGACAGTGTGTGCTCGCCACCCGTGGTGAAAAACTCGCCGCCGACATGAATACGGCTGCCATCGGCGCTCAACAGCAGGACCCTGACCCGCTTGTTGCTATCCGGGTTCCAGGTGCTGTCTGCCGTGGCATCAACCGTACTCAGCCGCGCAATACTGTTCCTGTTCTGCCCTCCGATTACAGCAAACTGGCCGCCCACATAAAGACTGTTCCCGGTCAGGGCCAACGTTCTGACTGAAGCGATAAAGCCCGGTATACCCTCGGGAGCCGGATCCCAGGCATCAGGCTGCCCGGTACCTGCCGCATTCATTCTGGCAAGCCCTCTGCGGCTGACACCACCTAGTTGCCTGAAATCACCACCCGCATACAACTTGTCTCCTGTTGCCGACAGCACCAGACTGGACACGGTGCTGTCCGCATCCGGATTCCAGTTCATGTCGAGCGCTCCTGTACCCGCGGCGCTGACCTTGGCGATATAGTTTCTGCTGACGCCCGCTATTTCGGTGAAATAACCACCAATATAGAGATTACCGCCAGACAGCGCCATGGCATAAACCTGGGAGCCTGATGCCAGACCGGGATCCCAGTCGGGATCCACATCACCCGTCAGGGTGCTGACTTTTACAATGGACTGGATGTTCTTTCCGAGTGAACTGAAAAACCCTCCCAGGAATATCTCATTTCCACCGGGAAGCGGTTGCATGGCATAAATGCCTTTGTAGGAATGATCTCCTTCCGCAACGGGATACCAGTCCGGGTCGAGCTTGCCGGTCGCCAGATCCAACCGGCAGATCCCTAGGCGCATTTTCCCACCCACGAATGCAAAGCCACCGCCAACGTACAAGTAGTCACCGTCCCGTAACAAGGCTTTTACACAGGTGGTGCGGTACCTGATCTGCGGATCCCAGTCCTCATCCAGCGTGCCATCCGGGTTTAGTTTGGCAATGCAGCTTTGTTCCTTGCCCTGAATCTGGGTAAAAGCGCCACCGATGATCAAGCCACCATCAGGCAGTTCAGCAATGGCATCTATCGACCCCGGTTTCACCAGCGTAAGTTTCGGAGCATCTGCAACTGCAGCATACCCGGCTGATGCAAGGGGACTGGCCAATAGAAAGAGTGTGGTCAGAACCAACAGCAGAAGATGTCGCAACTTTTCCCTCATAACATTCACGCTTGTGAAATGAAGAGAATTTTCCATCACCAACCTCCTGGTAACCATACGGCTTGTTTCAAGACTTCTTTTTTAAATATAGTGCTGTTTACACCTGTATTGTTGCTTCAATTGAATTTTATTGCCGCAGATCAAAATAATAGCCCGCAGCAGAGACTGCAGGCCAATTTGCTTTCCTGGCGCCGCAACAGATACGGTCGCCGGAAAAGAATTTCTTAGAACCGGTAAGCTGCGTTCAGATAGAAGTACCTTCCGGGTTCGTTCATCAGGATCACATCACCACCGCCGCCTTCCAGCAGGGTCAGGTCCTTGTAGGTGTTGCTGACGGCATAGGTCTCATCGAACACATTGTCCACGCCCAGCACCAGATTGATATTCTTGGTGAGCGCATGGTCCACCTTCAGGTTGAGAACGGCCCAACTGTCGAGCTCCTGTTCACCGTTGTCTGCGTCATAGCGGGTCCAGCTGTCGGCAGCCACCACTTCGGCACGCGCCAGGCTGTCATTCAGGTACTCCCAGTTGAGCGCCAGTGTGCCCTTGAGAGGCGGAATCTCCGGCAGATCCCTGTCTGTCTGTCCGGGCTGCGCCTTGTCTTTCTCGCCGCGCTGCCAGGCCAGGCCAAAATCCAGGTAAATCTGGTCAGTGAAATTCCAGGAGCCATCAACGGAGAAACCATAGAGGGTCGCATCCACATTGTCGAAGCGGCGCATCATTTTACTGTCGTTGTAGACGATGAAGTCACCCAGCCAGCTGTAGAAAACCTTGGGCTTGATATACAGGGAACCGGCATTCAGTTCCATGCCAAGATCGATTTCGGTATTGGTCACCTGATCGAGATCAGGGTTGCCGATATGCACGCCGCCTGCCGTGGGGAATCGCAGGTAGAGTTCACGGGCATCGGGTACACGTGCGGAACGCCCCACACCGCCGAACAGTTTCAGACCATCCTGCAGCCCGTAGGTGCCGAAGGCGAAAGCGCTGAGCGCTGAATAATCGTTGGAAGGCTGTGTCCCGGCGGGTTCGATGGTGGTGTCATCATAGCGGGCACCCAGCTTCAGGTTGAAGCTTTCGATATTCTTTTCCGCCTCGACAAAGATGGCGGCATTGTCCGTATCCACATCATCGATACTGACGAAGCCATCGATCTTGGCAGCCATGCCCTTGCCTTCAAAGGCGCCATCCCAGTTGCGGCGGCTGAAATCCAGTCCCACGGTCATGGCTGTGCCATCGCTCAGATCCCAGCTGTTTTTGACCTTGGCGCCCTGCATCTCGGTTTCCAGGTGGTGGGTCTTCTCATTCACGGAACCTGGGCCGGAGGAAAGGCGGTAGCGGTTGGACATGGGATGGTCCACCTGGGAGTTGTAATACTGAAAGCTCAGCTCCCGCGACCAGACTCCCAGATCGCTGATGACATATTGCACATCAAAAACATCGGAATCGTCGTAGATGGCATCCATGGGACTGGAAGGGTACAGCACATCATCACTGCGGTTGGCGGTGTAGCTCAGCTTGAGTTCCTGGTTCTCGGTAATATCCACGAACAGTTTTCCCATGAAAGTGGATTTTTCATAGGCCTCCAGATCCCGGTATTTGTCCTGATACCGTCCCTTGCTGGTTGGATCATAGTTCTCGATCTGCTCGGCAAAGTCATTGCCGTCGCCATCTTCGTACTGATCGCTGCTTTCCCTGGAAATGCTGGCCATGGCGCGCACGCGATCGGTACCCCCCGTCAAAGTCGCAGCGCCTTTCAGGTAATTCCAGCTGCCCACATTCAGGCTGACCTCGCCGTGCATGCCCTCTTCCGGTTCCTTGGTGGTGATCTTCACCGCGCCGCTGAGGGTGCCGAAGTTCTCCACGTCGTAGGGGCCTTCGGTGATCTCCACAGATTCGATGTTGTTGGTCAGAATATGGGAGGGGGGCGGATCCATGCGGTTGGGGCAGGCGCCGTAGATCTTGCCACCATCGATGAGAATGTTGATGTTGTCCTTCTTCTGGCCGCGCAGGATGATGTCATTGGCAATGCCACTGCGGCGCACCAGGGAAACAGAAGCTGATTTCTTTGCCAGGGCTTCCGCCAGGTCAGCAGATTTTACTTCCTTGCCGCTGATATCATTGAGGCGTGTGCCCTGCACCACCATTTCCGGCATTGCTTCGGTATCGTCTTTCTTGTCTTCCTGGTCAGCGGCCACACCAGTGGCACACAGACTGCTGCAAATCACAAAGGGAAGAATCTGCTTCTTTTTCATTGGCTGTCAGTCTCAATAAGTTGGAGGTTAAAACTTCAGCATATAGTGCAATTCTTATGCCATTCAAAAGATCACCCACAAATCAGGCTGTTAGCCGGAAGCAAGGACGAAAACACTTTGGCAGTTGTGCCATACGACACAGCTTGCTGTGTCATATCGCACACTTTCTTTTTGCAAAACCAATCATCTGCCATTGATATTTTTCAATGCCTGACACTGCTTAATTTCCTAGTATTTCACTATGTTTTTATCAGCCATTGAGGCTCAACACATGAATGCATCCAGACTCGAACATTTTCCTGTATCGTTTTTTTCCATGATCATGGGAATGGCAGGCTTGACCATTGCGTGGCAGAAAGCCAGTCAGGTGTTGAATCTGCCCGCTGTTTTCGGGCAACTGCTTGCTCCTCTTACCGTTGCGACATTCGTAACCCTGCTGCTGTTCTACTCCATGAAAATGGTGCGTTACCGGCAGGCGGTAAAC
>DRLF01000464.1 GCA_011051425.1 Thiolapillus brandeum
AAAGAGCGCCAGGAAGGCTGTGGGTGACAACGGGCAGCGGCAACAAATCATCAAGACCATTCATGGACGAGGCTACCGGTTCATCGCGGATGTTGAGGAACTGCCTGATGGCTTGACTGAAAAGTCTCATTCATCCAGAAAAACCATTGCCGTGCTGGCATTCTCCGATTTGAGCCCCGAAAATGACCAGGAATATTTTTCGGATGGAATCAGTGAAGAACTGATCAATCTGCTGAATAAAATTCCACAACTGAAAGTGATCAGCCGGACCTCTTCGTTTTCTTACAAAGGAAAAAACAAAAGTATCAAGGAGATTGCCGGTGACCTTGGAGCAAGCCATATACTGGAAGGAAGCGTGCGCAAATCCGGTAATGACTTGCGCATAACGGCACAGCTCATCCAGGCTTCTGACAGTACTCCCCTGTGGTCTGAAACGTACCGGCATACCATGGATGATATTTTCAAGACGCAGGATGTCATCGCCGGGTCCGTCACGAAACATCTGAAGCTCACTCTTTTCGGCGAGCTCTCCAAAACAACACCCACCAATCCTGACGCCTACACACTGTATTTGCAGGCAAATCATTTACACCAGAAGTTTACCGATGAAGCCAGCAAGGAGGCGGAAGACAAAGTAACACAATCGATTGCGATTGACCCAACCTATGCACCTTCCTGGCTTTTATTGAGCAGAATAATATTCAGGGCGACTTCTTATCTCTACCAGAAACCGTTTTCAGATGGACTGAAATCGGCAGAAGAAGCAGTGCGTAACGCTCTGGCACTAGACAGTAACAATGCCAGATCATACGCACAGCTTTCTTTGATAAATATTATGAATTGGGACTTTGAATCTTCGATCTTCAATATAAACAAGGCTATGGAGCTGGATTCAAATGATTCTGAAATCGTCAGCATTGCAGCACATAACGCCATGGATCTGGGGAGACTGGATGAGGCCATTGAATTGCTCTCGAAAGCAATTCGTATGGATCCATATTTGGCGATCAACTACTATAATCTTGGCATTGTGTACAGCTGGTTATGCCGTTTTGAAGACGCCCTGAACGCCATCGACAAATACAATCGTGTTAGTCCAGATGCCGCCCTTCAGCATACTACCGTCAGTTTTATACTGCTGCGACAGGGAAGGTGTCAAGATGCCTTGGCAGAATCAGAAAAAGAACCGCACGAATTCTGGAAGCTATATACGCAGCACTGCATTTTTCTTGCTTTGGGACAAAAAAGAAAAGCCGATACCTTGTTGAAGGAATTCATCCGGCAATACAGCCAAACACACCCGACTACTCTGGCCTACTTGTATGCCTGCAGAGGGGAAGATGACAAAGCTTTCACATGGCTGGAAACGGCTTATGCACAAAGAGACCCCAATCTGGTGATGAAAATGAACTACACCTATTTCCGAAACCTGCACCATGATCCGCGCTGGCAGGCATTTGTCGGCAAAATGGGCTTTCCCGAAGGTCATTGGCTACTGGAGCAGGATATCTACCGAGAGGCCCCAGATCACTCCAGCTCTATCGTATAGTTGATGCTGCCACCACTTTTCTTCGCACTGCTGGTAGCTTCCAGGTTGACGTTATCCATCAACCGGTAGCGGGTCACGAACTCGCTCCCATCTGAACCACCGCCCAGATTGACGCCGACACTCAGATCCTCGGTGATCTGCTTGCCCGCATACACCTTGGCATTCGCCAGGTCACCACTCTTCTGACCGGTCAGCAGCATGGACACAACGTCCTTTTCCAGCAGATCAGGATCGGAGGAGAAAGTCGAAAACTCGGGCTTCTTGGCGGTTCCCGTCAGTTCCACGCCCACGGTGGTGTCATCGATCTTCCTGCTCGCCCGCAGTCGCAGGCCGGGGTTGTCCACACGGCCACCGGCATAGGATATCCTGCCCTTCTCAATGGTCAGGTTCTGTCCGTAGGCACGAAAATAGCCACCCTCGATCTTCAGCTCGCCGCTGGCCGTGGGGTACTTGCCGGCGTTCTGATCGATGGACAGCTTGCCCGCGAGATCGGCATCCAGCCCAAAGCCCTTGAAATGAACATCGTCTCCCAAGGTGATGGCGATCTCGGCATCGATCTTGGAACTTACGACTTCATCCACCGATCCGTCTTCCTTCACCACGACCACATCGGGTGACACATCGCGGGAACCGGCCGGCAGGTCATTGAGTTCGATCTTCGCCACGGGCACATCCAGGCTGCCACGAATCTTCACCAGGTCCTTGGTGCTCTCCAGCTTGATATCCGGCGTGACGATGACTTCCGCTTCAGGCAGGTTCGCAAGCTGAAACTTCTCACCTTTGAGCGTGAGCCTGGCTGGCCAGCCCTGTTGTGCATTCAACAACACTGACCCGGTCAGATCCAGGATACCTTCCCCCGAAGTGACAGAACCTGATATATCGAGCTTCTTGCCCCCATCACCCTTGACCTGCACCTGCAGATCCCTGAGCTCCAGCCCGGCGCGGGGAATAACGATTTCCTTCGACTCCACGATGGCATGGCCGGTGATCAGCGGATCCCCCAGTTGACCACCCAGGTTGAGCGCCACGTCGATAGTACCGTCGATCTCCTGGATGTCAGGCACGAAGGCAGTCACCAGGTTCAGGTCCGTCACCTGCATCTTGACCTCTCCCTTGAGCGGCGCTGTCAGCGGATCCTTGTCCAGAGCCGCCCTGGGCACGAACAGATCTCCGTTCATAAGGTTCCGGTCCAGGCCCAGTTCCCACTTGGCAGACAATTGTTTTTCGTCGTACACCGCATCAACCTTGCCATCATGAAGCTTCATGGTGATAGGTTTGGACTGGGGATTGAGGTAGGTGATCTCTCCCGGTTCCAGCACCATCTCAGCCCTGGCCTTGATAACCGGCAGCAGGTCTGCCGTTGCGTCCATGTGCAGCACCCCGGTCAGACGGGTGATTTCCGGCGGCAGCCAGGGCTGCAGCCGGGACAGGGACAGGCCCTGCAGCTTCAGCTTTGCGTTGCCCTTGTCCTTGCCACGGTCCACCTGCACGCAAAGACTGGATTGCTGATCCTGCAGGCACAGGGGCGACAGTTTGATCTCCTGGGCGGAAGCCAGAAGACCGGCGCCATCCTTGAGCTTCCAGCTACCGATTTCACCGGCGTCCAGATCCAGTTTCTGAATCTGCCCCTGCCAGGCGGTCTTGTCCATGAGGTAGGCGCCGATCGCGGCAAATATGAGCTTGCCTGCTTCGTGTTCCACGTTCAGGTTCACCACATGATTTTTCAGCGGCCCATCCAGCTTCAGCGTCAGTGCGGGTATGTCCTGCCCCGCAGCGAAGACCTCTTTTCCATTGAAAAGCACACGGGAAACGAAGTTCTCATCCAGGCCAACGGCAAAATCCGCATCACACTGGGCGCAGCGATAACCCAGTGCCGACAAATCCGCCGCCTTGAGCTTTCCTTCCACCACAGGCTGCTTCTGCGTGCCCTTGAGATCACCGGACGCCTGGATCTTTCCCTCCCCCTGGGGGAGCAGATCCGCAACATCCGGTACATCCAGTTTCCAGGTCAGGTTCCAGGCATCACCGAGCTCACCGGCAGCATCGACCCTGGCAGAACCGCTGCTGAAAACCAGGTCCTCCAGCAGCAGTCTGCTGCCATTGACGCGAACGTTGCCCTTACCACTCACCGGTTTTTCCCGCAGGATTCCCGACAGGTCCTTGATCTGTGCCTGCAGTTGCAAGCCTTGCTCCGGTAGTTCTCCGGTGGTGACGACAGACGCATTGAGCTTGCCGGGCCATTCTTCGTTCAGGGTTCGGGGATCGATATCTGTAGCGGTGACTTCCATCTTCCAGGTGAGTTTCGGCGACCAGGCAAGATCCCCCGCCGCTTCCAGGGAGCCATCCAGAATATTGCCCAGCATCCTGTCCAGCCTGAGACTGTTAAGCCCTCCCTTTCCTTCCAACTGCCAGGTGCCAGGTGGAATATCGCCGCCCTCCACATCACTCTGCAGGGTGAATTCATAGCCATCCGGAATACCGGAGGTCTGCAGCTTGCCGCTCCTGGCAAGCACCTGTGGCGTTCCCGTCAGCGGCCACTGGAAATCCGTCCAGTCGCCTTGCAGCCTGAATTTCTGATCGGCAAACTGAACATTCCCGGCCAGGTTCAGCAGCAGTTGCCCGGCCTTCTCTTCAGCTTTGCCGGCTTTGTCTTCAACCTGGAAAGCCAGCTTCACATCAGCCTGGGCAAGATCACCTTTGCCAACGATATCGATCCCCATGACGGCGGATTCTTCCAGGGGCAGGTATTCCCCGGGAAGCCTGCTGATCTGTATCTTCGTATCCCAGCCCAGTTCCTTAAGCACATCATGAATATTGACGCTGAGGGCCGCATTCACATCGCCGTCGATCTGCTGCTGCAACTGCAGCTTTTCCATGTCGCCTTTCAGGTCGCCCTTGCCGGAAACCGACGGAAGATCTTTTGCGCTGAACTGCCAGTCCAGGGCCAGCGCGAGGGGGTAGCTGCCTCTGGGATCCACCTTGCCCTTTCCCTGGAATTTCAGTTCCGGCATGGCCAGTTGCAGGCGGGTCAGG
>DRLF01000465.1 GCA_011051425.1 Thiolapillus brandeum
ATTTCCTCCGGTGTGCCCTGTGCCAGTACAGCGCCTTCGGATACGATGTAGGCGCGCTGGCAGATGCCCAGGGTTTCGCGCACATTGTGGTCCGTTATCAATATGGCGATGCCTGTTTTTGCCAGGTTTTCAACGATTTGCTGTATGTCAGCTACTGAAATGGGGTCCACGCCGGCAAAAGGCTCATCCAGCAGGATAATGCTGGGGCTGGTGGCCAGGCAGCGGGCGATTTCCAGGCGCCGGCGCTCGCCGCCGGAGAGGCTGATCGCCAGATTGCGGCGCAGGTGGGAAATGCCGAATTCAGCCAGCAGTTCATCGCAGCGTTCCTGACGTTCCCTTTTCTGCATCTTTTTATGGCCGATTTCCAGTACGGCGAGAATGTTTTCCTCGACGTTCAGGCGGCGGAAAATGGACGGTTCCTGGGCGAGATAGCCCAGGCCGTGTCGGGCGCGCACATGCATGGGACTGGAGGTCAGATCCCTTCCTCCCAGGCCGATGCTGCCGGCATCCACGGGAATCAGGCCCATGATCATGTAGAAACAGGTGGTCTTGCCTGCGCCGTTGGGTCCGAGCAGCCCGACGACCTCGCCTTCATCCACATGCAGGCTGACGCCGTCCACCACGGCCTTGCCCTGGTATTTCTTTACCAGCCCTTCGGCGCTGAGAAAGCTCATGGCTTATTCAGCATCTCCCGCTGGATGAATGATGACCTTGACCCGCTCCGAGCCTTTTGCCGCCGCGCCGGCCTTGAGGCGCGCCTTGACGCGGTCATAGACGATGCGGTCGCTGCGGAAGCTGTCATTGTTCTGGGTGAGCACGGCATCGCCGGTCAGGGTCAGTTCCTCGCTGTTGATGTCGTACACGATGCGCCTGCCCTGGCCGGTGACCCAGGGCTTGTTCTTTTCCGGCCGCTGTTTGAAGGAAGCCGGTTTGCCGGTAGCGGTGAGCTTGCCGGGTTTCCTGTTCCTGAAAGTGATCACCACTTTGTCGGCCTGCAGCTGCATGGATCCCTGCCTGATCTTCACTTTGCCGCGATAGGTGGTTGTTGCAGTCTTCTGGTCGATATCGGCACTGTCTGCCTCGATTTCCACCGGCGCGTCCTTGTCGGACGGTAAAGCCAGCGCAACGGGCGCGGTTACCAGCAGGGTCAGTATCAGGAATGAAAGCTTGCAGCATTTACTGAGCGACATAGTGGGCCCTCGTCTGAGCCAGAAAGCGGATTTTGCCCGGTGCTTTGAGCCAGGCCTGCATACCCGTGGATTCTATCCAGTTTTCCCCGCTGGTGACAGTCACGGGGGCGGCTGTCTCGGCATATTCGGTTTGCGGGCGAACAATCAGGTCCGAGGTGATCAGATGCATGGGAGGGCGCCGGTCATCACCCTGCCAGTCGATTTCGGTTTTTCCCAGCAGCTGCAGCAGGGACTGGTCACGGGAGAGATCGCCCTTTTCGGCACGGATCTTCCAGGCGGGCTGCTTGTCTTCGTAGAGGATGTAGCCGGGCTGCTGCAGCCGGGTGATGCCGGAAGCCTTGAAATGGGCCAGGCGGTCGGCCTCGAGGATATGGGACAGCCGGCCTTGTGTGTCGAACAGATGCAGTTCCAGTCCGCGCACGAAATAGTCCTGAACCTGGTCCTGATCCACGCGTTCTGATTCCAGCACGGCAGGTTCCTGGCGGGAAGCCCACCAGGTGATGCCCAGCACCGTGAGCAGCGCCAACAGCAGCCAGATGCGCATCAGCGCAGGTAACTTTCCAGATGGGAGTGCAGATTGCCCTGGGCTTCCATGATCAGTTCGCACACCTCACGGGCAGCGCCTTTGCCACCTGCAGAAGGCGTGATCCAGTGGGCGTGCTGCTTTGCAAACGCATGGGCGTCCTGCACGGCAATGGCCAGGCCTACGCGGCTCATGACCGGAAGGTCCACCACGTCGTCACCCACGTAGGCAATCTGGCTGTCGTCCAGTGCCAGGTGATCTTTCAGTTCACTGTAGGCCGGTCGCTTGTCGCGTTGACCCTGGTACAGATGCTGTATGCCCAGACTGTTCATGCGGATTTCCACCACTTTCGAGGTGCGGCCGGTGATGATGCCGATCTGCACGCCGGTCTGCTGCAGCATGACCATGCCGTGCCCGTCCAGAGAATTGAAAGCTTTGTATTCCTGTCCGTCGTCACCGAGGTACAGGCTGCCGTCGGTAAGGACGCCATCCACGTCAAAGATGACCAGCTTGACCTGTGCTGCCTTTTCCAGAATGTCCTGCATTTTCCGTATTCCTGTCAAACCACGCCTGCGCGCAGCAGGTCGTGCATGTTGAGTGCGCCTATCAGGTTGCTGTCCTCGTCCACCACCAGCAAGCTGTTGATTTTATTGTCTTCCATCAGTTTGAGCGCTTCTGCCGCCAGATGTTCTGGCTGTGAGGTGATGCCCCCCCGGGTCATCACTTCCGTTACCGCGGTGCTGTGCAGGTCCACGCCCCGGTCCAGGGTGCGCCGCAGGTCGCCGTCGGTGAAAATGCCGCTGATCCTGCTGTCCCCGTCCACCACCGCTGTCATGCCCAGTCCCTTTGCCGTCATTTCCATCAATGCTTCGCTGATGGTGGCCTGTTCCTGCACCCGTGGTATGTCGTCCTCCTTGTGCATGATGTCGCCGACGTGGAGCAGCAGCTTGCGGCCCAGGCTGCCGCCGGGATGGGAGCGGGCAAAATCCAGCTCGGTGAAGCCGCGGGTTTCCAGCAGCGCCACCGCCAGGGCGTCCCCCATGGCCAGGGCTGCTGTGGTGCTTGCCGTCGGTGCGAGCCCCAGGGGGCAGGCCTCCCGGTCCACGCTTACGTCGATGTTGACTTCGGCTTCCCGGGAGAGAATGGAATCGGGATTGCCCGTCATGCTGATCAGCGGTACCCCGAGACGCTTGATGATAGGCAGGATGGTGATGATCTCGGCAGTTTCACCCGAGTTGGACAGGGCCAGTACCACGTCGCCAGTGGTGATCATGCCCAGGTCTCCGTGGCTGGCTTCCCCGGGATGAACAAAGAAGGCCGGACTGCCGGTGCTGGCCAGGGTGGCGGCGATCTTGTTGCCCACATGGCCGGATTTGCCCATGCCGGTAACCACGATGCGGCCCGTGCAATGCAGCATGTATTCGCAGGCGCGCACGAAGCTGGCGTCTATGCGTTGGGCCAGTTCGGCCACCGCCTGGGCTTCGGTGCGGATCACCGCCAG
>DRLF01000466.1 GCA_011051425.1 Thiolapillus brandeum
GGAACTTGGGAATGGCCAGCTTGGCACCAATGGCAACGGCGGCCTCTCTGGCCTTGGTGATTCCCGGATTGTCATCGGTGAACCGGTCGTTGTCGGCGCAGATGATGAACTCCGCTCTTGGGTACGCGGCCTTGAGGTTGACGGCCACCGGCTTGAGGTTGCCCGCATTGAAGGCGGCGACGGCTGTGTGGTCTGTCACCATGTCCAGCGTGGCGGCGGTAGCAAAGCCCTCGGCGATCAGAATCGTCTCCGCGTGGGAGAGGTCGCCAAGGGGGAAGAAATGCCCCTGTATGGCCCCTCCGGCAAGGAAGCGCTTGTTTCCCTGCTCATCGATGAACTGGAGGGAGTGGATCACGCCACCGGTATCGGTGAGGGGAATCACCAGGGAGTTGGCCGGGATGAACTGCGGCTTGTCTCGCCAGGAGAACGGGATCTCCAATGGTTGGGTAGTCAGGCGGATGCCGTAGGAGTGCACGCCCTTGGTATCCAGGTATGGGTGCCTCTCGACAGCACTGGTACCCTTCCATGTCCTGCCGGCCGTTTCCCTTGTCTCTGCCCGTTGGCGGCGCTGTGCGTCTTCTCTGGCGGCTTTGGCCTTGGCCATCTGATGGCGGTGAGCAGCACATTCGGAGCGCGACATGGGTTTGTCACGTCTCGCCTGCCAAGTCTCGTCTAGTCCGGCTGCCCAATCACCGAAGCAGCCGCCCAGCCCGTCATCGAACAACCAACACCACCCGGCACGGTTACCCGGCCCCTTGCCGACGCCGGGGAAGCGGTGCAGTACGCCCGGCTCGATGTGCTCCGGCGGCTGGAGTCCTGCTTCCAGCATTGCATCGCGGAATTGAGCAGCGCTGTCAGCAAAGCTATAATTGGAAGCGCGAGAATTTGAGGAGGCCGCCTGAACGCGGCCTTTTTCTTTTCTGTCCATGGCTGCCCCCTTAGCTTCCAGTCTTGCGGCTGGCTTCAATACACTGGTTCAGCCATTCGTCTATTTCGGATTCGATCCACCCTGTCGCGCGGGGGCCGAGCTTTATCGGTTTCGGGAAGGTTCCCTCTGAAACACGCCGCCAGATGGTGCTGCGCGCCAAACCGGTTCTGGCCATGACTGCGGGCAGTCTAAGTATCGCTTGCATTGTCTATCTCCTTGGATCAAAAGCCCATGCGGGCCGACAATGCAATTGGAGCAAGGCGATTAGTTCGCTTGAAATCGCCTGAATATTTTTTATACTTTATAAATCAATGCGTTATAGCGCAATTTTCAGGCGCTTGGATTCGCGTTGTTTCGCCTCACCACTCTTTGGCAATAATCCGTTCTATTCTGGTATCCGTCAGCTTCAGTTTTTGCCATTTTTCTTTGTTGGCGAGCTCTTTTGCTATTTCCCTCTTGGTTACTTTGCGACCGTCTTCTTTCCACTCCATGGCAAGGTTGTTGGCCTCTTTCTGCAGCTCTTCGTTGCGTTGCTTTGTAGTGAGAGCACCGGTTTCACCCTCCTCCAGCAACGGCCTCAGTTCTTCCGGTATATCGTAACCCCGTGACTCTGCCCATCTCAGGAAATCAGCCGGCCGGCAGCGCAGGAAGGCTGGATGATCTTCAGGGTTTGCTATCACTGGCCCGGATGTCCATGCCTTTTCGCCACCAACGCCCACAACAACTTCCAGAAACCGGCTTAACGGCACATGGTTCAACTGCCAAGTGCCCGGGGACGGTTTGCTGTCGTCCAGAACCGGTAGATCACCAGTGGCTAAATCGTCAACCACATCCTGGCAGAGATCGCGCCATTCATCGCGAAACCGCTCGAGGTATGCGGCTTCCTCGGTGCAGGCGGCCATATAGCTATCGTCATCGCCTCTATGAGCTACTTGCTGCACAACTACGGCAAACCTCAGCGCACCACCCCCACAACTGATATAGGGCCGCTGCCCCAGCAAAAGCAACATGGCTTCGTAAAGCATCCAACTGGAGCGCCGGCTATATTTACCGTAATCCGGCCTGTTACAATCTCCCGCCATATCTTTGCACCTGAGCAACCTTCGAGCGCACTCCGCCAGTGCATCCTGACGCGCCACGATTACAGCATCATCCGGGAAACTCTCGGCGGGCTGGTATTCCACCCCTTCCGGTGCGTCCGGCCGTGCGGGCTCAATGAGAATGAAATATTCCATGAAGCCTTGTGTGTTCAACCGACAAACCTGGGGTAAATGAGCCGCTGTGACACTGCGCAGTGGCAGCAGGGTATGACCTTTCAGCTCCTGGTATCTCAGTTCCAGCAGATTGCGATCAGTCCCGGTAAGCGGCAAGTCCCAAACATCATGGGAAACCACGGATGGGCGGGTATAAGTGATCAGATATTCCCCATCGCCGACTTCCTCGCTCGTTGCTGAGGTACAGTTGGGGCCGACCGGGGTAGAACTATACCTCCGCCTCATCCCCAGCACGCTGTCCTGAAAGAAAACCGATAGCGTCAAATGATGATTCAGCGCCAGATATAGAATCCTGGCCTCGTCCACCTCCTCCCCCAGCATTTGGGCCAGCTCATTGGCAGCTTTATCCAACGTAACCCATTCATTCCGGTTCATATCTCCCCCCAACAAATAACCGTCTGTGGGCCGCCAACTGTAGCAACTGTAGCGACTGTAGCTGTAGCAACCACCCCGTCAGCCTCCCTTTTCCCCGTTCCGGCCTTCTCTCAGATCGTCCAGGTAGTCCGCCCACCACTGCATCATCTTCCGGCGTTCCTCCAGGTGCTCGGCGTAGTTGTAA
>DRLF01000467.1 GCA_011051425.1 Thiolapillus brandeum
AAATCCCTGGGCATCGGTAACCGCCAGCTGCTGCCAGTTCACCGCCATATTGTTGTACACGGAGATCTTGCGCTTCCAGAACTCCTTGCCACTGCCCTCACCCAGGGCAGCCACGTCACCCTGGTAGGCGCCGCCGTAAACAGTACCACTGTAAAGCAGCGGGTCTGCATCCACATCCACCATGCGCTCCAGATCCGAACGCCCGGTGGGCACGGTGATATGACTTTCCCATTCGATAATGCCGGAATCCAGAGAGAGGGAGATCATCTTGCCACCCGCCAGTCCGCAAAACACACTGCCACCGCTGATCACAGGGGAACTGCTGCCACGCAATGTCAGCACAGGCACCTTGTGGTCATACAACCACAGCTGCTCACCATTGGCAGCATCAAGACCAAACAGCTTTCCGTCGCCGGTATGAACGACCACCACGCCGCTGCCGATCGCCGGTACTGCAAGAATTTCGCTGCTCAGGTCCTTGCGCCACAGCTCCTCCCCGTTCTCGGTATCGAAAACCACCAGCTGGCCTTCCGCTGTTCCCAGCGCAAGCAGGCTCTCTGCAACACCCGGTCCCGCCGATACGGCGAGTCCGGTTTCCAGTTTCCAGACCTGCTTGCCCGTATCCGCTTCCACGGCAAACAGTTCACCGTCGGTATTCGCGACATACAGCACGCCATTGTCGATCGCCGGCTTCAGGCGTTGCAGATCCGGCGAAGCATCACCAATATCCATGCTCCATACCTGTTGCGGCTGGACAGTCGGCGTGAAGTCCACCAGCTCCGCCGGTTCAAGCGCCGGATCGTCACTGCCGAACCACTCTCTGGGATCGGCCATGGTGCCACAGCCGGACAACAGACTGCCCGCCAGCAGCAGTATCAGCGATCGAAACAACAGACTCATTGCCTATCCACCCAGTTCCGTGAGCTTCATGCTGATCAGAGTCGGGTTGCTGACACCTTTTTCGAGCGCCTGGGCAAACGCGGTTCTGGCTGCCTCCCTGTCACCCCTGGCGAGTTTCACGTCACCCTGAATGCTGAGAAATTCTCCCAGGTAGGCATCGTCTGCGGGATTGGCTGCCAGTTCGGCTGCCGCATCGAAGTTCTTCATATCCAGCAGCAGACGCGCCATGCGAATCTTCGCAAGCTGGCTGATGGCATCCCTGCTGCTGTTGTCCAGGACCCATTGCAGCCGGGCTTTGGCCTTGTCCTTGTCTCCCGCCTGGTACTGCAGACGCGCGAGCTCGAGCGCCGTGAACAGCGCATAAGTGGAACCCTTGTACTCCCTGATCAGGGCCTCTCCCCGCTGCACGGCGGTTTCCAGGTTGCCTACCAGGGCCGCCTGTGAAAAGTTCTCGAAATTGGCAGAAGCATTTTCGGCCTGAATCCGCTGGTATTCCAGCCAGCCCTTGCCACCGCCGACCACGGCCAGGCCCAGGGCTATACCGCCAACGACGGACTTGCCGTTTTCTTTCCACCATTTCTTTATGGCTTCGACCTGTTCTTCTTCTGTCTGATAGGTACTCACTGAATCATTCTCCAATCACTTCTTTTAGAAATTCCGCCAGCTCATCATGGGCGACGGAAAGCTGTTCCCGCTGTTCACGAAGCCATTTGATACCGGCCTTCTGCTGCTGCAATTCATCTTCGCCCAGTATCAGGGCCACTTCGGCGCCGCTGCGATCTGCCTTCTTGAACTGGGACTTGAAGCTGCCTCCGCCACAGTTTACCTGCAATCTCAGGCCGGGCAAGGCGTTGCGCAGGCTTTCGGCCAGCACCATACCGGGACCCTGCACCTGTTCTCCCGCCAGCACCAGGTAGGCATGGGGATCACCATCGCTGTTCTGCTGATCGAGTTCTTCCAGTACCGCCACCACGCGATCCACGCCCATGCCGAAACCGATGGCCGGCGTGGCTCTGCCACCCAGTTGCTCCACCAGCCCGTCATACCGGCCACCGGCACACACGGTTCCCTGAGCGCCCAGCAGATCGGTGATCCACTCGAACACGGTACGGGAGTAGTAATCCAGACCCCGCACCAGACGCGTGTTGACCACGTATTCGACGCCAGCCGCCTCCAGCCCCCTGGTGATGACCTCAAAATGAGCCCGGGATTCCTCTCCCAGATCATCCATGAGGGATGGCGCTCCGGCAATCAGACCGGCCATATCCGGGTTTTTCGAATCCAGGATACGCAGGGGGTTGCTCTCCAGGCGCCGCAGGCTGTCATCGTCCAGTTCATCCCGGTGCGCCTGCAGGTAATCCACCAGGCGGCTGCGGTAGGCCTTGCGCTCCTCCGGGGTTCCCAGGGTGTTGATCTGCAGTTCCAGGCCGGGAATGCCCAGCTCGCGCCACAACCTCGCGGTGACCAGGATCACTTCCAGGTCGATGTCCGGCCCGGACATGCCATAGGTTTCGAGCCCGATCTGCTGAAACTGGCGGTAACGGCCCTTCTGGGGACGCTCATGACGGAACATGGGACCCAAGTACCACAGGCGCTGCACCTGGTTGTGCAGCAGGCCGTTCTCCATGCAGGCACGCACGCAACCGGCCGTGCCTTCGGGACGCAGGGTCAGGGAATCCCCGTTCCTGTCCTCGAAGGTGTACATCTCTTTTTCCACGATGTCCGTGACTTCGCCGATGGAACGCTTGAACAGTTCCGTCATCTCCGGAATGGGCGTGCGGATCTCACGGTAGGCATAGGACTGGAACACGCGACGCACGGTGTTTTCCACGAATTGCCACAGGGGAGTCTGATCGGGGAGGATATCGCGCATCCCCCGCACTGCCTGAATCTTCTTGGCCATCTAGTTTTTCGCTGGATCGAAGGTTAGTTTTGCGACGTTGCCCCGGGTGTATGGGGCAAGATCGAAGGGCTTGTCATCAATCATGATGGAGACATTACGGGCGTTGCCCAGCACCATCTTGTAGGGGGGTTTACCCTTGAGCTCATACTTTTCGCCGGCTTTGCGTCTGCCCACCAGCTTGAAACTGCGGCTGCTGTCGCGCACATCCACCCAGCAGTCTCCCGTGAAGGAGAGCACCACCCGGGGTGGCACGACTGGCTGTGAAACAGTATCGGCTGTTGTGACTGCGGCTTCGCTGTCCACTGGCGCACTTGCGGTTTCCTCCGGCGTGACCGCAGCAACGGCCGGGGCAACATCCGCCGCCACGGTCGCGGTTTCCTCGCTTTCCGCGGCAGGAGCTGCGGGAACTGTCTCTGTGGAAGTCTGCTCCGCCTCCACCGGTTGCTCTGCGGCTATGGCCTGTTGCTGTATTTCGGCTTTCGGTTCGGTGGCGACAGTCTCTTCAGGCGGCGCAGCCTTGTCCAGATAGGATTTCCACCACAGCCCGAAAACCGTGATCAGGGCAATGACGATAAGCCAGGTAGCCAGCCGCACCAAACCATGACTGCTGCGGATTTCCCTGCGCACACCCTGGGCAACTGCCGGAGGAACGGTGCAATCCTCCCCTTCCGGACAGCGCTGCCCAAATTCCTTGAGAACGATTTCTTCCGGCACATTCACCAGCCGTGCATAGTTGCGGTAATACCCGCGCACAAATACCCGGGCCGGGAGGATTTCATAATTTTCCTCTTCCAGGGCATGTACCAGTTCCTTGCTCAGGTGCAACTGCTCGGCCACCGTGGCGACCTCCATGCCCATGGCTTCGCGGGCCAGCTGCAGGCGCCTGCCGGGAGACGGGATGGAGCTGTCTGCTGGTGTTTCCTGTTTCGCCGGCGTGTGCCGTCTCTGCATTTTCACGACTGTCATGATCTGTACTCAGTAACCCAGCTTCTGCGCCTGTTCGGAATCGGGAAAATCGGACTTGAGCAGAAGTTCATCACTTCTCACCTGGTCATCATTTCCCAGCTTGCGTTCGGTAAGAATGCTCAGGTATAGCATCTGCGCGGTGGGTTTGGCCACTTCCCGGTAGCGTTGCAGATAAGCTCTGGCAGACATGTATCTTCCCTGGGCAAAGCGTACTTCCGCCATCTGGTAGAGCGCCATGGCAAAACCGGGATTGCGCTCCAGGGCCTTGAGCAGGTAGGACTGCGCCATGGAAAGATCCCCCGCCTTGCGCGCACAGTAACCGGCATTGGCGAGCGCCACCCAGGGTGTCTGGTAAAGTGGATTCTGCAGCGCCCTGTCGAAATAGGGCAGCGCCTTCTGGTATTCCCCCAGTTTGCACAGGTAGCTGCCATAGGCGTTCAGGGCATAGGGATTCTTGCTGTCCACTTCCAGCGAGCGCTGATAAGCAGCATTCGCGGAACCGTTTTCCCCCAATTGCTCATAAATGAGGCCGAGCACCAGGTGGGCATTGCCATTGTTGGGATCACGCTGAACAGCTTTCTTGGCCTTGTTCAGCGCTGTGGCGTAATCCCCGCGCTTCATGTATTCGTTAGCCAACT
>DRLF01000468.1 GCA_011051425.1 Thiolapillus brandeum
CGTAATCCGGGTCGCCGTAGACATCGTCCCATTTGCTCTTGCTGGTATCGAAATCATAGTAGCCGTAAGTGCCACCAACGCTCCAGGTCTCAGCCACGTCGAAGCTGGCAGAGATGTGGTAATAGATATCTCCATCGGAGAAAGGACCATCGCTGTCAGCCTGGCCGTTGACAGTGTAGGCGATACCGGCTTCCAGGAACTTCCAGGAACCGGTGGCGCTGATCTCGGTAAAATCGGAATCATCAAAACCGGAAGTCGGGTAGTAGTAGTAGATCAGTCCCAGGTCGTAGCCAAAGTCGCCGATCTCGTTGGCGAAGCCACCGTAGAAGTCAACCTCGGCACCGGAACCATTACCCCAGTCGATGTTGGAAGCCCAGGTACCCAGGTAGAAACCACTGTCGTGGGCCCAGTCGATGCCACCGGAAATGGCAGCATCATCACCGGTCTGGCTGACACCACGCCACAGGTAGTTGGAAGTAGCGCCGATATTGGCAGTCAGCTCGGCTTGTGCCATGGAAGTTGCACCCAGCAGAATGGCTCCGCAGGCGATGGCGAGTTTTTTGTTCATCATTGCAAATACTCCTGATTGTTTCGTCGGAATTGAAAGTGTTTGGCCTAGCATGAAGCACATACCATGCCAGCATTGATATTTTCTTTTATTACATGAAGTTACAGAAGACCGGTCATTTCCTCAGGCAGTACTCACCAAACAGCCGCACCAATTTGGCGCAACTGCTGAACAGCCCGCCCAGCTTGGTGCATGCCTTGCCCTGCATTTACAGGCTGGACAAACGCTTCGGCTGTGGTTTAGGCTGAACACCCGTCTCCATACCGGACAGCAGAAGCCATGATTGACCCCAAGATCCTCGACGACATTTCCAGCAGAGTCAGCAACAGTCTGCCCCAGGGATTGCAGGCTCTGCAGAGCGATCTGCAGCACAACCTGCGAACCGGACTGGAGTCCGCACTGAGCAAACTCAACCTGGTCACGCGGGAAGAGTTCGATGTGCAACAGGCCGTGCTCATGCGTACCCGGACGAAAGTCGAAGCACTGGAAAAACAGGTCGCGGAACTGGAGAAAATACTGGAGAATCGATAAATGTACCCCCCTCTCCCCCTGGGGGAGACGACTGCATGGATGCAGGAAGTAGAGCAACGCATGGAGCAGTTGCCGAGGGTCAGGGTGAGGAGGCATAAACCTTTCACCCCCTCCCCAACCCTCCCCTGCGAGGAAGGGGGTATTTGAGAGTTCTTCCACACTAACTGACCAAGGAAGGTTATGTCACTTGCAACCACCTATTGCCGCGCCAGCGTCGGCATTGAAGCTCCTCTCGTTACCGTAGAAGTGCACCTCGCCAACGGCCTGCCTGCCTTTGCCATTGTGGGCCTGCCGGAAAAGGCAGTGCAGGAAAGCCGCGACCGGGTGCGCAGCGCCCTGATCAACTCGGGCTACGAATTCCCGGCGAGGCGCATCACCGTCAACCTCGCTCCTGCGGATCTTCCCAAGGAAGGCGGGCGCTTCGACCTGCCCATCGCCATCGGCATCCTTGCCGCTTCCGGACAGATTCCTGCCGAAGCACTGGAGAACTGTGAATTCACCGGCGAACTGAACCTGTCCGGCGATGTGCGCCCCGTCACCGGCATTCTGCCCGCCACGCTGGCCGCACGGGAAAGCAGTCATCGCCTGTTTATCCCACGAGCCAATCTGGAAGAAGCCAGCCTGGCGGAAGGTATCGATCTGCATCCGGTGGAACATCTGCTGCAGTTGAGCAATCATTTGTGCGGACGTTCCCTGATCTCCCCGGAACGTATCCACGTGCCAGAGAACGGGCTTGCGGAAACCCTGCCCGATCTGAGCGAGGTACGCGGCCAGGCCCAGGCCAAGCGCGCCCTGATCATCGCCGCTGCCGGTCTCCATAACCTGCTGTTCAGCGGCCCGCCGGGAAGCGGCAAGTCCATGCTCGCCAGCCGGTTGCCCGGCATACTGCCCCCCATGACAGACACACAGGCGCTGGAACACGCCATGATCCAATCCATCAGCGGGCTGCCTTTCGACCCCAGACGCTGGAAACAGCGCCAGCTCCGGGCTCCCCACCACACGGCTTCTGCTGTCGCCCTAGTCGGCGGCGGCAGCAGCCCAAGGCCTGGCGAAGTGTCCCTGGCCCACCACAATGTCCTGTTCCTCGATGAAATAGCCGAATTCCCCCGCGGCGTGCTGGATGTATTGCGCGAACCTCTGGAAACCGGGCAGATACACATCTCCCGCGCCAGCCGCACTGCAACCTTCCCTGCCCGCTTCCAGCTGGTGGCGGCCATGAACCCCTGCCCCTGCGGTCATCTTGGTGATCCCCTCAAGGCCTGCCGTTGCACTTCGGAGCAGGTGGCCAAGTACCGTGGACGCATCTCCGGCCCGCTGCTGGACCGCATCGATCTGCAGGTATCCGTGCCCACCCAGCCGGCGGAAGCCCTGTTGTCGGTATCCGCGAAGGAGGAAAACAGCACCCGGGTGCGCAAAAGGGTCATGGCCGCCCACGGGATACAGCTCTCCCGCCAGGGTTGCAACAACGCCCACCTGCAGAATACCGCCCTGGAGCAATACTGCCGGCTGGATGAGCCCAGCCGCGCCCTGCTGATTCAGGCCATGAACAAGCTCGGGCTGTCCGCCCGCGCCTATCACCGTATTCTGCGCGTGGCCCGTACCATTGCCGATCTGGAGCAGCAACCCGACATACAGCTCAAACATGTCACCGAAGCCATCGGCTACCGGCGCTTGGACCGGAGCGGGCAGTAGCCCGGCAATTGCAGGCACTTACCGGACCAGTGAAGGCATGTAGTAGTACAACCTGAAACCACACAATACGATAGAGCCATCGTCTGCATAAGGCCGCCAGTTCAGTACATAGCTGTAATTGTTGTAATCGATATATTGCACAGGGTCGATTTTATCGGTGGTCCAGTATCCATGCCCTCCGCTGCCTGAAGAGGTCATGCTGTATTCTTTCTCGACCTCCCCATTTAAATCATAAACAGTGAACCATCCCTGAGTATCAATTGTGGCATTGCTGTCCTTCACATACATCCTGACGTACTCGACCGCAGCCCCCTGGGGGAGAATCACTGGCGCTGTAAACACAGTATAAGCATCGCTTGTCGCCCGTATGCATCCACCTGCACCGGAAATAGCCTCGTAACCCACACCCCCCCTGCGAGGCTTGAAGACCGAGCCGGCCAGGCGCAGAGACCGCCGCGTCCCCGTCGTATTCGGGTAAGGCGAAAGCGCATCTGCCACAACTGCTGTCGGACTTTCCTCCGGCAGGGCTTCGGATGGTTGTTTCATTGCATCGTATCGGCCAACATCCCTTTCATACGAAACAAGCGGGTCAGACGAATTCTTATCAAACATATCAGAGCCACAGACCATGCCGGACAAACCAACTCCGGTCAACACCCCCAAAACCAAACCATATTTCGTCTTCATACTGCCACCTCAAATCATCAAAGATAAGTCATACGATTCTGCATTGCTGATCCTCTGAATGAATACAGGGATCATTCCAACACTTTTCAAACATAGCATATATGTTGCTTTTTATTGCTTAGTCCATAATTCTATCAGTGGATTTTTACCTGCCTGTTTCCAGAGTCACCAGATGCCGGCGCATGGATGACGGAAACCGAGATTTCCTGCTAAAACTGCCGGGGTGGCTCACGGTTTTTCCAGCGCGTTCATGGTAACTTTGTGTTGTGAAAAAACCAGGTCATTCCTCTACGCAGCTTTGAGGCCTTAGTCATGATTCAATGCCACTCCGCATACAACACCCGCTCTCTCCTATCCCGCGCAGCGGCCTGTCTTCTCATCCTTTTTACCCTCTCTGCCTGGGCCACGACCACCCGCCTCAGCGAAAGCAACACGGTTCTGGGGCGACAGGCTTCCTGGGAAAGCGATTCACCCTCCCTGTCGGCTGACGGCAAACTGCTGGTGTTCGATTCCTTTGCCCCCAACCTGGTGGCCGGCGATCACAACCGGGCTTCGGATATCTTCCTGCGCAACGTGGAAACCGGCAGCCTGTCGCGCATCAGCAAGGGGGTAAATGGTGAAGAGGCCAACAGTGGCAGCATCCGGCCCGTCATTTCCGCCGATGGCCGTTTCGTGGCTTTTTGCTCCAGCGCCAGCAACCTCGTGCCCGATGGAACCGCCGGCGGCCTTTTCCTCTACAATGTTCAGGCCGACACCATCAGCCGTATCGTTGTCAAAAGTTATTGCCGTGACATCGCCATTTCGCAACACGGGCGCTTCATCGCCTACCCATCAGAAGCTGCCGACCTGGTGGCAGGCGATAACAACGGCGTGATGGATGTTTTTCTCCATGATACGCAAACGGGCGTCACCCGCCGCGTCAGCGTTGACAGCCATGGCAATGAAGCGAACGCTTACAGCGGCTCCCCAGCCATCTCTGCCGATGGCCGTTACGTGGCCTTTACCTCCGACGCAACCAACCTGGTGCCAGACGACACCGAGGGACATACCGATATCTTCGTGCATGACACACAGACCAGCACGACTGTCCGTGTCAGCGTAGACGGTACTGGCAAGGGCGGGGACGGCGACTCCTACAGAGCGAGCCTCTCGGCCCAGGGGCGCTATATCACTTTCGACTCCAGCGCCAGCAACCTGGTGCCCGGTGACGGCAACGGCAATTCAGACATCTTCCTCCGTGACCTCCAGCTGAATACCACAGTGCTCGTCAGCAAGGATGCCAGTGGACACAGCGTCGCTGGGAGCAGTGGCAATCCAAGCATTTCCGCCGATGGAAAGTTCATCGCTTTCGAGTCGACATCCAGATTGATCACTGCGGATACAAACGACAGCAGAGATATTTATCTCTATGACGTTGAAAACAACATCAACTCCCTCGTCAGCATCGACAGCAACGGTCAGCCTTCCAATGGTGACAGCCGCAATGCTTCCCTCTCCGCCGATGGAAAGCACACGGCTTTCGTCTCAGTGGCAGACAACCTGGACCTGCTGGTGCCGGACACCAACGTCATGTACGACATCTTTGTGCGCGATCGCGCCGATACCGTTCAGACAACCCGCCAGAATCTGGCCACGGACGGACCCTTTCCCGCACCGCCCAATGGGCCCTGCTGTAACGACACGCAGATTTCCGCCAACGGCCGGTATGTGGTCTTCGATTCCCAGGCCGGCAACCTGGTGGCCAACGACACCAATGCCAACTATGAAGAATATTACAAAGGCATACAGGATATCTTCGTCTATGACATCAACGCGAAAGCCCAAGTTCGGGTAAGCGTTCACAGTGATGGCAGCCAGGCCGACTTACGCAGCGATCATGGGGCCATCTCAGCAGACGGGCGCTACGTGGTCTTCGACTCCCTGGCCTCCAACCTCGTGGATAACGATACCAACGCCGCCACGGACGTGTTCCTGCATGACCTGCAATCACACCAGACCAGGCGCATCAGCCTGGATCCCCTGGGAAACCAGCTGGATGCCGAAAGCGCAACGGCAGACATCTCCGCCGATGGGCGATTTGTAGTGTTCATCTCGGATGCAGACAACCTGGTGAGTGGAGACACCAACAACGTGGAGGACGTGTTCGTCCTCGACCTCCAGACCGGCCATTACCAGCGCGTGAACATCAGCAGTTCTGGCGCGCAGGTAACCGAAACCAGCAACTACACTTATGCTCCGGCCATCTCCAGTGACGGTCGTTACGTGGTTTTTCAGTCCGCTGCCGACAACCTAGTCGCGGACGACAGCAACGGCGTCACCGATATTTTCGTCCACGATCTTCAGCAGGAAAAAACCTGGCGGGTGAGCGTCGCCAATGACGGCAGCCAGGCAAACGCTCAAAGCGCTTACCCGGTCATATCCGATGATGGCCGCTATATTGCCTTTGCTTCCCGGGCCAGCAACCTGGCGCCTGGTGGTGATTTCAACGATGCTCTCGACATCTTTCTCTATGACCTGGTCAACAAGACCCTTGACTTGGTCAGCCAGAGCAGCGACGGGTATATTGGCAATGATCACAGCACCTATCCCAGTATCTCGTCTGACGGGCGCTATGTGAGCTTCCATTCCCGCGCAAGCAACCTGGTTCCAGACGACTGGAACCGGCGTAGCGATATTTTCCTGCGTGACATGCAAGCCGGCACCACTATCCGCACCAGCGCAAACAATGCGGGTACGGGTGGAAATGATGACAGCTGGAGCGCCGCCGTGACCACAGTGAATGGCGAACCCGTGGTCGCCTTCGCCTCCAACGCTAAGAACCTCACGCCCGACATCGGTGCCCTGACCGAACTCTTCCTCTACCAGCCCGGCGCCTGTGACAGTTTTTCGGTACTGCATACCACCACGCCAATCGTTGAGATACAGCACTGGCAATGCGGCAGCCTGGAAGCGACCAGCGGCTTCGAAATCGGCGCAGGCGGTTACGTTACTTTCGAAGCGGACAGCATCCACCTAGGCGCGGCATTCCGCGTGCTGGAAGGGGGCACATTCCGCGCGCTGAAATCTGCGCACTGAGAACACTCCGGCCGGAACGGTTTGTACCGTTCCGGCCAAACTCCGCAACAGTTTCCTTTCCAGAAATGCCTTTTCTGAACCGCCACCCGCCCAGAAGGGCTGCAGCCTACGGAAGAGCAGCGGGCAAACGCATAAACGGCGTTATATACTATCTCCCAAGATTCCACCCACTCAGGAAAATACGTCTCCATGGCAACAATGAAGGCACTGGTAAAGAAGAACGCCGAGGAAGGGCTGTGGCTTGAAGACGTGCCCCTGCCCGAGGTGGGCAACAATGATGTGCTCATCAAGATCCAAAAGACCGCCATCTGCGGCACGGATATTCACATCTACAACTGGGACGACTGGGCGCGCAAGACCATTCCCGTGCCCATGACCATCGGCCACGAGTTTGCCGGCACCATCGTGGAGCTGGGCGCCAACGTGGAGGGCCTGGAAGTGGGCGACCTGGTGTCCGGCGAGGGACATATCGTCTGCGAACGCTGCCGCAACTGCCTGGCGGGACGGCGTCATTTGTGCCCCAATACCATCGGCGTGGGCGTGAACCGCACGGGCTGTTTCGCCGAGTACCTGGCCATCCCGGCAAAGAACGTCTATCGGCCCAACACCCCCATTCCACCGGAGGTGCTGGCCTGTTTCGACCCCTACGGCAATGCAGTGCACACCGCCCTGTCCTTCAACATGGTGGGCGAGGACGTGCTCATCACCGGGGCCGGCCCCATCGGCATCATGGCGGCCATGGTGGCGGCTCATTGCGGGGCGCGCAATATCGTCATCACGGACATCAATCCCTACCGCCTCAACCTGGCGCGCACCATCGTGCCCAAGGCTATTCCCATCGACGTGAGCAAGGAAACCATCACCCGCGACATGATGCGCGCCCTGGGCATACTGGAAGGCTTCGAC
>DRLF01000469.1 GCA_011051425.1 Thiolapillus brandeum
GCCAGCAGCACGGCCGGTTCAGTCACCGTGGCCCGGGCAATGGCGACGCGCTGACGCTGTCCGCCGGAAAGCTGATCCGGCTTGTGTTCGGCGCGGTCACTGAGATGCAGTGCTTCGAGGCTCTTCGCCACCTTGCGGCGGCGCTCCTCCACCGGCAGGCCGGCGAGCATCAGGGGCAGCTCCACGTTCTCCGCCGCGGTCAGGCGCGGCACCAGGTGAAACGCCTGAAACACAAAACCGATGGTCCGGTTGCGGGTGATGGCCTGTTCGGTATCGCTGAGGGCCGTCACGTCCCTGCCGTTGAGAATGTAGTGGCCGCTGCTGGCGCGGTCCAGCAGGCCGATGAGGTTCAGCAGGGTGGATTTGCCGGATCCCGAAGGCCCCATGATGGACAGGTAGTCACCGGCTTCTATCTGCAGGCTCACATCATCCAGGGCATGCACCACCTGGTCACCGACCTGGAAATCCCGATGCACCTGTTGCAGTTCGATGACGGGCATTACCTGTCCTGGTTTTCGATCTTCACGAGGGCGCCATCTTTAACGCCATCCCTGTCCACGGATACCACCACCTTCTGCCCTTCCCGCAGACCGGAAAGCACTTCCGTGTACTGCCAGTTGTCCAGGCCCGTCTCTATCGGCTGTTCATGGAGCAGGTTTTCCGCCCCCAGCACCAGCACCTTGTTGCCTTCGAGGACGGCCTCGGTGGGCACCCGCAGGGCGTCCTGCTTCTGCGCCAGGATGATCTCGATATCCGCGCTGTAGCCCGCCAGCATGTTTTTGGTTTCCTGGGGATCATTGAAATCCGCTTCGACTTCCACCGTGCGCGCCTGTTTTTCGCGATCCAGCACGTAGGGTGCAATACGCCGCACCTTGCCGTCGAACACCCGGTCGCCGTAGGCATCCAGGGAGATCTTCGCCGGCATCTGCACGCGAATCTTTGCCGCATCCACCTCATCCATGGGCGCGGACACATAAATGCAGCTGTCATCGATGAGATCCACCGCGGGTGGCGTGGGCACGCCGATGGGGGACGGCGTGACGAACTCACCGATCTCACCATTCACCTGGGCGGCCACCCCGTCGAAAGGCGCGACCAGCCGGGTACGCTCCAGCGCCGCCTCAGCCACATCGATCTGCGCTTGACTGACCTCCACATTGACCCTTGCGGCCTGGCAGGCCGCCTGGGCCGCACGGGCCTCACCCACAGCCTTGTCGGTCACCTCTGCCGAGGCCAGCTTCTTTTTGTGCAGCTCTTGTAAACGGCGGGATTCACGCAGGGCGGTTTCCGCTTGGATACAGGCCTGGTTCGCCTTGGCTTCGGCGGCCCGGGTCTTGCGCTGGGCCAGGAGCAGCTGCGCCGTAAGATCATCGTTCCAGAATTCCAGCAGCACCTGCCCCGCTTTTACCCTGTCGCCTTCCCTGATGGGCATGTGCACGATCTGCCCGCCAATGGAAGGGGAAAGCCCCGAACGACGGCAGGCCTTGACGGTACCGGCGCGGGTATTGGCGACACTGTCCTGCACCGTTCCCTTGCTCACCTGCGCTACCAGCACGGTCACGGGCTTGGGCTGCATAAGCCACCAGACCAATGCCGCAATGGCAGCGCCAGTCATAAGGACAAACAGAAAGACTTTTGGCCAGCGGCGTTTCATGCCTCAATCACCAGCCTTCATGCTCTGCTGCCGATGCTCCTTCCACATGAGATACCCCCCGCGCAGCACTTTGATATTCTCCCGTCCGGCCAGACGGAGAATGAAATAGGCTCTGGAAGATGACAGGCCGGTATCGCAGTACAGCACCACGGACTTATCCTTTGGGATTTCATCGCGGCGTTCGAGTATCTGCCGCCATTCGATATTGATAGCGCCGGGAATATGCCCCGCGTTGTAACGCTCGGCATTGCGGGCATCCACATACAGGATATCCTTGCTGTCGATGGAGGCCAGCTGTTCAGGCATGATGGCGCCATCTGAATATTCAGCGAACTCCAGGTATTCCTGTATGGCATCCAGCGCAGGTTCGTTTTCCGCCAGCACCTGGCAGGAAACGGTCAGCATCGCGCCCAGGATCAGAGCTTTCATTTCGCATGTTCCATCGACAGGTCAGTAACTGTGTTCCAGTATAGAGCATCCCGACGAACATCCCCACCGCGTGAACTTCCGGAACCCCCGGCCACGCTGTACTGGTCAGCAACATCTGGCCGCCAGACAATTCAATCAATACCTTGGCGACAAAACCCAGGCCGGTGAGGGCGATCAGCGGATGGCGCATCTCCTGCCACAGGGACACCAGGCCAACAGCCATGAGCGTATTCAAGATCCCCGAAAGACCACAGTAATAACCCAGCGAAGGTTCACCCCACCAGATCCAGGCATCGATACCGAGCGATCCCAGCAGCAACACGGACACCAGATGCCGACCCAGGGTCTTCTCGAACAGAAACCCCAACAGCAGTAAGGCTCCTATATCCCAGCCGGCATGGGCCGCGCCGCTGTGTACCCAGTGCCCGCTAAGGAGCCGCCACCATTCCCCACGGGTGATGGCGGCACGGTCGAACACCCAGTTCTCGGGCGCAGCGCCCAGCAGCAGGTAAGCGGCAACTGCAGCGGTCGCAAGCAACAGGGTTCGCCACGGCAACCAGGGGCCGCCGTGACGAAGCTTTTCCAGATGTTCAGCGAACATCAGCCAGCCTGTGACGCTTTACCGCGGCCCACCATCAACCACAGCAAAGGCAGGAACAGCAGCAGGCTCCAGGCATCCAGCCCACCTCCACCCTTGCCAAAGGACGGACGCGACTTCTGGTACATGGGCTGCTGGGTATCCACCCGCCGCGAAACTACCGGGCGGCCTGCACGCAGCTGTTGGGCAGCCGCTTCAGCGGCCAGGCGTTTTTTGTTGTTACGCTGGATGCCGTGACTGTCGAAGATATCCTCAGACACCACCACCATGGCCGTGTAGTCGGTCACCAGGCCGTATTCCACACCCAGGTCCACCACGGCCTGGCGCAGATCGGCTTTCTCGCCGAAGTCATGGATCTCTTCCATGGCATCCTCGATGCTGGCATAGGCCCAGAGGCGTTCTATCTCGGGGTTTTCCTCCGCCACCGCCGGGAAGTCGAAGGCGGTTTCATAGGTCTTGGGCTGACCGGAAATGCGGCCTTCGAGACGGACACGGGCCGGCCCATCGCCCCAGTAGTGGCCGAATACCACCAGCTGCTGACCCCGGTACAGGCTGCCAATGGTCTTCGGTGTCTGATCCGCGGTCTTTACGCCCTCGATACGCAGAGTCACGCCGTGCAGCGCCTGGTGGCCGGCCTTGGATGCTGCCGCCAGAAGCTGGCCCACCACATCATCGCTGTTGGAAAGGCTCACGGCGAAACCGTTGGATTCCCGGGTCATGGTTTCCAGCAGGGGCCTGTTGGCGCTGTTGCCCATGATAAGGGTGAACAGGCGCACGTCCTTGCGGCGCACCAGATCGATGAACTGCCGCTGCTGGGTCTCACCCACGTTGGCCACGCCGTCGGTGACCAACACCACCACGCTGGTGCGGTCTGCCTCCAGACTGCTCAGTGCAGTTTCCAGTCCGGCGTACAGGTTGGTGCCATTACCCGGCGTCACCCCCGCCACCTGCTGGCTGTACTGGCGTACATTTTCCGGAGTGGCGCTGACGAATCCGGGCGTCAGCGCCCGGGCAGCATTGTTGAACAGGATGATGCTGAAACGGTCCTCGGGATGCATTTGCTTCAGGCTGCGCTGCACGGCATCGGCCAGGGTCGCATATTTGCCCTGCATGGAGCCGGAGATATCCAGGACGAAGGCCCAGTCACGGCCTTCAGTGATGGGTTGCAGATCATCCCCAGGGGTCACCACCAGCATGTAGGTGCCGCGCTGGCTGTCGGCTTTCTTGTAGGCCACCATATCCACGCTGCCGGGCAGCCCGGACTTGAGGCGCCAGTACACTACCAGATCCTTGTCCAGGACGAAAGCCGGGGTGGAAGCCCCGTTGCCAGCCCCTTCCTCCGCCGGAGCGGCGCCCTGTTCCAGATGCAGCTGCCACTCCCCTTCACCCAGCTTCTGCGCGGACGCCTGAGGCTGATTGGGCATGCGCACGGCCTCCACGGGGTAGCCGGAGCGGATCTGAACATCGAAACTGAAATGGCCGCAGACCTTGTCGTTTGCCGTCCAGAAAGCCAGCTTCTGTTCATCCACGCCCCCTTCCTCCAGGGGATAGACATAGCGTCCTATCCCCGTGTCCACGGCCGCGGGCTGGAAATACACCAGGCGCACCCGGGTATCCTGGCCAGCGCGCACCGGGGTGATCCGGGTTTCAAAGGTCTTGTAGCTGTCCTTCTCGGTGATGCCCGCATCCCGGCCTGCCGCCTTTTCTTCTTCGTAGAGCTGCCGGGCCTGTTCGCGTTCCAGCACCTCACCCACCACGGGCTGGCCGTCTATCCACAGGGTCAGCTCCGCCAGGGAGGCTTTTTCCGGCAGGGGAAAGGAATACAGGGCTTCCAGGTCCCGGTCATGAGGATTGTGGAACACCTGCTCCACCGTAGTGATGGCGTAGCCATCTTCGATGACCACCCGGACCTGGTGATCACGGATCTGCAGAGGAGGCAGGCTGCCGTCGACGGGGGTGAGCAATCCGGCAGACCACCCCGGGGCAGCCAGCAGCATCAGGATCATGAGAATCAGCCCCGCCAGGGAATAGCGTCTCGTGCGTTCATGTTTCATGGTTCTCTCCTTAATTGAACGTTGTTTATTTCATGTCCCATTCACGCCATAGAGAAATCTCACGGCATAAGAGGGAGCTGAACATCGTTCAATTATTCCCCGGGAAAAACCGCGCCGGGCGCGGTGGGAGAATGGTATTATGAACGATGTTCATTATGTTTGTAGCACAACACTGAACGATGTTCAATATAATTTACTCCGCGGGAAAGAGTCATCATGGCCAGGCGTAGCGATCACAGCAGAGAGGAAATCCGGGAAATGGCCCTGGAGGCCGCAGAAAAGCTTATTGCCGAGGAGGGCAGCAAAGCCCTGAGCGCGCGCAAGCTTGCCAGCGCCATCGGTTACACCGTGGGTACTCTGTACCTGGTGTTCGAGAATCTGGACGACCTCATCCTGCAGGTGAATGCCCGCACCCTGGACCGCCTGCACGCCCGCATGCTGGAAGCCCTGGCTCCCCTGGATGACCCCACGGAGCGCATCCTGATGCTGGGACACAGCTATATCGCCTTCGCGGACGCCCATCCCCATCACTGGGAGCTGGTTTTCGAGCATCGCCTGCCCCCGGAAAAAGAACCGCCCCAATGGTACAAGGACAAGGTGCGACGCATGTTCGCCCTGGTGGAGACCGAACTGGAACCCCTGGCCGCCGGCCGTGGTTCCAAAGCCATCACCCAGGCCGCGGCCGCCCTGTGGAGCGGCGTGCATGGTATCTGCATTCTGGCCATCAGCAAGCAGCTGGATGTGGCAGGGGTTGATTCAGTGCAGGACCTGACCCACTCGCTGATGAGTAATTATCTGAAAGGGTTTGTTGGGTAATATTTCTGAGCTGTGTACATACGAGCAAGACGAACACAAATTAATCCTGTAAACTTTTGTCTATCACAAACCTTCAACTTTAATCAGACAGATCCACTGCTAGATGGTAGATAACCATCTCAGATTCTGACGGATACTCGCAGTTTGAGTTCTAGAGACCACTAAATAAACAGTGAGAAATGTATATGGCAATTTTTAGATGCAATAAATGCAAGCACATTCGAGAGGTCGCTAGCAGCTATATAGGGAAATCCATAAAATGCCCTAAATGTGATAATAAAACACGCATTTACGATACCACAGCATATATAAATGCCTTGATAGTAAAACATAACAAAATGGCACAGGAGTTGCGGATATTACATAGAGAACATGAGCCTGAGGGAGCCGCCCAAGACACATCCAATTCTCTTTCACTTGAAGGCATTGATATCCACAATACCAATATTTTTTCTCAACCAAACAGTTACAAACCAATCATCCAATGGTTTGACAATAAAAACATCCAGGCCACAATCGATCCAAACTCAGTAGATACCACGGGTTTTTTTGACGAGATAGCAATGGCCCTGGGAAATAATTACAACGTATTGTGCATTGTAAGCAACCAAATAAAATATGTACAAAACAAAGGATATGACAATGTCAAAATTGACATTTCAAAGAAGAAAAAAGAAGAAATACAGCAAATCACAACTTTCTGTAAAATGCTCTATGATTACTCATTCGTGGCAAAATATTTTTACCAGAAAAAAGATAAGATAATTCGGCTCACCTTACAAATGGCGCCAACAATAAAGGCTTTTTTTAATGGAATTTGGATGGAATGGTTTACTTTGATTACATTGTTAAATCATTTTCGGGATAACAATGCATTGTCCTCATGTGCAAGAAATGTATGTATCTCCTTTTCAGGGGGAGATTCCAAGGAACTGGATATATTCTTCTTGACTAACAAGGGTACGCCCGTTTGCATTGAATGCAAATCTGGCGAATTCAGGCATGATATCCATAAGTATTTGTCACTACGAAAACGTCTTGATTTAGAAAAGCAGCAATTTATTATATGTATTTTTGGTTTAAGCTCCAAACAAACTCAAGGAATGACAAGCATGTATGACTTGGCATTTACAAATGAAAAAAATTTAGTTGATCACATAAATACCATTATATGAAGGCAGTAGAAAATCCAATCACTTTCTCTACACCATTCCATAATCTTTTATAGTCGTGGATGGAGGCAGCCTCTGTCGAACACCTGTATGCTCATTTCGGAGCGTAGCGGAGGTTGCCTGAAGCAGGCACAGCATTGGGAAGCAGCCAGCGTTCTGGTGAGGTATATGGGCTAGCCTGAACGATAGCTCCTGAGCAGGCAGGCACGCAGTTTCCCGCCTTCCGTCAGCAGACTTTCCCGGCAACCCGCCACGCCGAACAGGGCAACCGCTTCGAAAAGGCGGCCCTCCAGGGCCAGGTCGATAATATCCTCGGCAGACAGGGCGGGACGCCCGGCGTGTTCCGACAGCTGGAAATGCATTTCGCCCAGGCCCTCATACGCCCGGTACACCACCTCGGTGCATACCAGCCGGTCCCCACGGAAGAAATCGAAATCGAAGTTGTAGCCCTTGCCCTCATGCCGGCAGACCCGGGTGATGGCCTGGGCAATGACATCCAGCTCACAGCGGGGACGCAGCACCACCAGGGAATCGACCGCCAGGGTATCCTGCAGGCGGCGGAACAGCACCCCTTCCTTGTCCGCTTCCAGCACGCTGATCTCCTCCCCCCAGCGCGCCAGGATATCCGGGGGCAAATCCACACCCAGCGCTTTGCGTTCCCCGGGAGTGCCGATATACAAGGCCGCATGGGGCCAGAAGCCCGGCAGGAACAGGTTGCTGGCGGCATGGTCGTGGCGGGTGATGAGCACATCTCCCGGACGCAGCAGGGC
>DRLF01000470.1 GCA_011051425.1 Thiolapillus brandeum
CCAGGCAGCATCGCGCTGGGCCTTGACCAGGGTGGTGACATCGTCGAATACCACTACGCAGCCGATCTCGCTGCTCTTCACCACCTGCAGGCGGGTGTATCCGCAGATGAGGAACTGCCGCCCCTCCGCGCGGTTGAGCACGAGTTCCCTGCGCCAGTCCTGCTCTCCGGCATCGATAGCGTTACTGACCATCCCGACCAGGGCTTCCAGTTCAGGATAGTCCCGCGCCAGATTGGCGAACGGCTGTCCCTCGTAGCGTGTCACGTCCGCGCCAAGAATCTGCTCCGCCGCACGGTTGGCGGTACGCAGGTTACCTTTGGCATCCAGGGCAACCACCCCGGTGGACAGGTGGTGCAGCACTGCCTCCAGATACTCCCGCTGAAATTCCAGCGCCCGCTTGCTCTGCTCAGCAACGTCCCGTGCCTGGGCCAGCCGCCGGGTCATGGCGTTGAAGGAAGCTACCAGGAAACCCAGTTCATCGTGATAGCGGGGTACCGGAATCTGGCCGTCCAGTTCACCGTCGGCGATGGCCCGCGTACCCTCGGCGATAGCCTGAATAGGCGCGACCATGCGCCGGGAAGTATAAAAGGCAGCCCAGGCAGCGGCAAAGACGCTCACCAGCAGCACCAGCGACAGGGCCAGGATAAAACTGAACTTGATGGATTCACGCAGGTAGGCCCGCTGCCGGTAGGCGGCATAGGCGCTCTGCACATTCTCACTCAGCTCGCTGATGCGCTCGGAAGTGGGAAAAATGGCCTGAAACACCAGCCCCCGGGACAGGTCGGCCACCAGGGCGCGGATGTACAGCTCTCCCGATTCACCGTAGGTCATGAACTGCACATAGTTCTTGCCGCTCACCACCTGTTGCAGGATCAGCGGATCAGGCGTACTGGGAACCAGCACTTCCGGGTTGACATGGCTGGAAGCCAGTATCTCCCCCTGGGGCGTGGCCAGGGCCACTTCCGTCGCCCCCGAACGGGTGCGAAGGTCGCTCAAGGTCAGGGTCAGGGCGGTCTGGGAACTGTCGTCGATGTTCTCCAGCATCTGTTCCGTGTAGCGCAGCAGCAGGCGCTTGTTCATGTTCAGCGTGGCCTGGTTCAGCTCCAGGGCGTCGGCCATGGCGGAATCGATCTGCACATTGAACCAGCTGTCGATGCCCTGCATGAGAAACTGCAGGGAGTAGTAGTAAACGATGCCGACGGGAGCGATACCCAGCAGCACGAACATCACCACCATACGCGCCATGAAACGGGCGCCGGCCTCGTTGCGGCGGTAGTCGCGCAGCAGCCGCACCAGGTTCACCGCCACCACGATGGACAGGGTCACCAGTCCGATGACGATGAACACCAGCAGGGGGATGAACCAGCGGCTCAGTTCTTCGGATTTGAGTACCGCACCGCTGAGAAAATGCAGCGCAAACAACAGGAGCAGCAGGAGCAGTGCAACGGCCCAGGCTCCGGAGCGCCAGCTTTTCAGGGCTGCAGCCGCCATTCATATACCTTGCTGCTCAGATGCCAGCTGGGCGACAGATAGGCCCGCGGGCGCAGGGGCAGAGGCAGGGAACCTATATCATGGATGGTCTGTATCTTTACCAGATAGAAAACGCCCTTGCGGAGCGCCCTGGCAGGAATGATCTTTCTCGCCTTGAGTTCACCCAGAGCCAGCAGGGCGGCATCCTGGGTGGCGAAACGCCGGGTTGCCCCGGTCTCCACGTCACGCACTTCGTATTCTTCCGCCAGCGGGTGAAACCGCAATTGCCTGCGGATCAGTTTCCTGGCCAGTGCGCTGCGCCAGAAGGCGGCATCTTCGGGGTCGATGACCACCTCGGTTTCAAAAGTCAGGGGAACGCCATTCTGCAGCGCTTCTTCCATGGTGTCACTGAGCTTGTAGCTCTGCAGCAGATCCAGCACGATCCAGCCGTCTTCCTCGCCGATGGCCACAGCCCGGTAGGAAATGCTGGCAGCATGCGCAGCGCCCAGAAACAGTACGCAGAACGCAAGCAGGCTGGCCCGCAGCGGCATCTCAAACTTCCTGCTTTTCCAACAATGCGTAATAAAAACCATCTGTCTCCAGCGTATCCGGCAACAACTGCAGGCCATGCAGGGTGCGGATGCCCCTGCGGGATGCAAGCATAACAGCCCTTGCATCACCGTGTTTCAATAAAAAACCACTGATCTGTTCATCGTTTTCCTGCGGCAGCAGGGAACAGGTGGCATACAGCATTCTGCCACCTGGCCTGAGCAAAGACCACTGGGCTGCCAGGATGGCTTTCTGCCGCTGCACCAGCGCATCCACGTCAGCCGGCCTGCGCAGCAGCTTGATGTCGGGGTGCCGCCGGATGACCCCCGTGGCCGTGCAGGGCGCATCGACCAGGATACGATCATATCCCCCCTCGCTCCAGACGCCCTGAGGATCGGAAGCATCTCCCACGACCAGTTCAGGACTGAAGCCCAGGCGCTGCATGTTTTCTTCCACCCGCTGCAGCCGTTTGTCATCCACATCCATCGCGGTCAGATCCAGCGCCGGCGTGTGTTCCAGCAGGTGGCCGGTTTTTCCGCCGGGCGCGGCGCAGGCATCCAGCACTTTCATACCTGGCCGGGCATCGAGCAGAAAGGCCGCCATCTGCGCACCGGCATCCTGAACGGAAACCGCACCTTCGGCAAATCCCGGCAGCCGTGATACCACCACCGGTTTTTCCAGCATCAGTGCTGATGCTACCCCCGCTACCGGTCTGCTCAACAGGCCCTCGCCTGTGAGCAGCGATACGTATTCGGACAAACTGTAACGCTGCAGGTTCACTCGCAGGATAAAGGGCGGACGCTGCTGTAGGCCTTTCAGAACATCCTCTGCCTGATCACGCCAGGCCCGGAACAGGGCATCCACCAGCCAGGCGGGCTGGTTGTAACGCACTTCGGAAGAATTCTCAGCGGCGACCTGTTCGAGTATCTGCTCCCGTTCACGCTGAAAACGGCGCAGCACGCCATTGACCAGGGCCACAGCCCATTTCTTCTTCAGCACTTTCGCCGCACCGGCACTTTCCCCGATGGCGGCATGCGCCGGGATGCGGGTGGAAAGCAACTGATACAGGCCGGACAACACCAGGGCGCGGATATCCTGATCCTTCTGTTTCGGAGGATGTCTGAACAGGCGGGAAGCTACGGCCTGGAGCAGAAAGTAATCCCGGCAGACGCCATAGGCCAGCTCTGCCAGCAGCCCCCGGTCACGCTCTTCCACCTGTTGCTGGTATTCGCTTAGTGCTTCTGTCAGTGACTGACCGTTGAAAACGCTGGCCAGCACCAGCGCAGCGCGGCTTCTGAGAAACGCACCGCTGTTGCCTGACCCTGTCTTGCCGGACTTGCGCCGATACGGATCGGTCGGGGGCTTAGCCAAGCAGCATCCCCTGTATATGCTGGGAGTTGATGAAATCCTGAGCGTCCATGGCCCGTTTGCCGGGCATCTGCAACCGGGTGATGCGCAGCAGGCCTTTTCCCGTGGACACGTCCACACCCTCCCGGGTGGCGGACATGACGGTGCCGGGCTCGGCGGTCATGCCGTCGATGGCATGGGCATTCCAGATACGCAGATTGGCATTCTCATAAGGCGTGAAAGCCACAGGCCAGGGATTGAAGGCACGCACCTGGCGCTCGATTTCCTCCGCGGGCCGGTTCCAGTCGATCTGCGCCTCCTTCTTCTCCAGCTTGGCTGCGTAGGTCGCTTCTGCTTCTTCCTGCACCACTGGCTGCAGAGAACCGTCGGCAATGCCTGGCAGCGCCTCCATCAGTGCTTGCGCACCAAGCTGGGACAGCCGGTCATGCAGGCTGCCGCCGGTTTCATCTGCAGCCAGGGGGATGATCCTGGTGAGGTAGACGGGTCCGGTATCCAGCCCCTTGTCCATGCGCATGATGCTGACACCACTCTCCGCGTCACCCGCCTGTATGGCGCGCTGAATGGGCGCCGCGCCGCGCCAGCGCGGCAGGATCGAGGCGTGAATATTCACACATCCCAGGCGCGGAACACCCAGTACACTTTCCGGCAAGAGCAGACCGTAGGCAACGACCACCATCAGATCCGGCTGCAGCTCGCGCAGAATCTGCACTTCGGCTTCGTCCTTCAGACTGGTGGGCTGATGCACGGGGATGCCGGCATCCAGCGCCTGGGATTTGACCGGCCCCGGCAGCAGTTTGCGGCCCCGCCCCGAGGGCCGGTCGGGCTGGGTATATACTGCCACGACATCATGAGCGGATTTGAGCAGCGCCTGCAGTGGAGGTACGGAAAAATCCGGTGTCCCCGCAAATACGATGCGTAAGGATTTACTCATCTAGATGACTTTCTTGGCAGATTTCTTTGGCGTAGCGCTTTCCAGCCGCGCTTCCTTTTCCAGCTTCTTGCGGATGCGCTCACGCTTGAGTCTGGAGAGATAATCCACGAACAGCTTGCCATGCAAATGGTCGATCTCATGCTGCACACATACCGCCAGCAGGCCGTCCAGATCACGGACAAACTCGTTGCCTTCCCGGTCCAGCGCCTTCAGCCTGACCTTTTCCGCACGCTTGACCTTGTCGAAATAGCCTGGCACGGACAAACAGCCTTCCTCCATTTCCTCTTCCCCGGTCGCTTCGAGAATCTCGGGATTGATCAGTACCAGAGGATCGTCCCGTTCCTCGGAAATATCGATGACAACCACCTGGCGGGACACGCCGACCTGGGTGGCGGCCAGACCGATGCCCGGCGCTTCATACATGGTCTCCAGCATGTCGTCTGCCAGCTTCTGCACCGATTTATCCACATTATCGACCGGTTTTGCGCTATTTCTGAGACGCGCATCAGGAAATTTAAGAATATCCAGTATCGCCATGATTACAAATAAGTTCTATAGTAGGTGGAAGATTTGTTGCCAATCATTCTATATTTGAAGATCACCCGGGACAATCCGGGGATCAGTGTTCAGGATTGGTATACAACACGCGTGCCTGGGTTCGGGAGAAAATCAGGATCGCGACGATACACGCAGGCCACTGTGGCTTATGTGTCTCGATCCGAATGTGCATGCCATGGATTATTATGGCATAAACATGAAGCAAGTATTTGACGATAGCATTGATTATCGTGAAGAATGGCGAAAATGCCGCATTAGCATCAAGGGGGCTCCAGAGAATCAGGGCGGAACAGGTGATCGAGGTTTTGGCATACCCGCGTGCACAACCGCACAGGGGTGCAACGAACCTGGCAAACCTGTCCGTGACTGCCTCGACAGCTCCTCAGGCAACAAACCAAACAAGGGAAGCCCAATGAAAAGAATCAGCCGTCTTTTTCTCACCGCATTACTGATTGCCGGCATCAGCGGTATCGTTCTGGCAGCAGATGATCTCATCAACCCAAAACACCCTGATCGATATGTGGTTAAGAAGGGCGATACCCTCTGGGACATATCCGCGAGATTCCTGCGCAAGCCCTGGCTGTGGCCGGAAATCTGGCAGGTCAATCCCCAGATAAAGAACCCCCATCTGATCTACCCCGGCGATGAGCTGGAGCTGGTCTATATCGACGGCAAGCCCCGTCTGCGTGTCGCCAGCTATGGCCCCCTCAAGCTGTCACCCGGCATCCGCTCCAACCCACTGGGCAGAGCCATTCCTGCTGTACCCATCGACGCCATTGCACCTTTCCTGACC
>DRLF01000471.1 GCA_011051425.1 Thiolapillus brandeum
GGCATCTATGGGGGCTGGGGCAACTTTGGCTCCGCGGCATCCGCCATGCTGTTGCCCAGCCTGGCCCTGATGTACGGCGGCGAGAACGGCTGGCGCTATGCCATCGCCACCACCGGCGCCGTCGCCCTGCTCTATTCGTTCGTCTATTTCAAGCTGGCACGCAACACCCCCAAGGGTTCCACCTATTTCAAGCCCAAGAAGACCGGAGCCATGGAAGTGACCAGCAAGGGGGATTTCTTTTTCTACCTGCTGATGAACATTCCCATGTACGCCGCACTGGCAGTGCTGGCCTGGAAACTGGGACCGGCCAACCTGAACATCATCGGCGCGGTACCGACTGACAGTATTTATCTGGGTCTGCTTGCTCTCTATATTTATCAAACCTCTCAGGTATGGCGCATCAACAAGCATGTATTCAGCGAAGAAGTGGCCGAGATCCACCGTTACAAGTTCAAGCAGGTCGCCATTCTCGATTTGGCCTATTTTGTGACCTTCGGTTCCGAACTGGCGGTGGTATCCATGCTGCCCCTGTTCTTCAAGGACACTTTTGACCTGTCCCTGGTGCAGGCAGGCCTGCTCGCTTCGGGTTTTGCCTTCATGAACCTGGTGGCACGTCCCTTCGGTGGCCTGTTCAGTGACAAGTTCGGTCGCAAGAAAATGCTCTCTATCCTCATCACCGGGCTGGCTGTCGGCTACCTGATTCTCGGCCAGATCACCTCCGGCTGGCCGGTATTCCTGGCCGTCATAGCCACCATGGCCTGTTCCTTCTTCGTCCAGGCCGGCGAAGGTGCGGTGTTCGCTATCGTTCCCCTGGTGAAACGCCGCATGACCGGTCAGGTGGCTGGCATGGCAGGCGCCTACGGCAACGTGGGTGCGGTAACTTTTCTTACCGTATTCTCCTTCGTCTCGCCACAGGTCTTTTTCATGGTGATCGCCGGCGCAGCCCTGGTTGCCCTGATTGCTGTACAGTTCCTCGATGAACCCAAGGGACACACCGCCGAGGTCATGGAAGACGGTACGGTACAGATGATCGAAGTGAGCTAATTATCCGTAGGTCGGGCTGAAGCCCGACCTACGGTAAGATCCAGAGGGGTCGGAGTCAAAGCAGAGATGCATCACATAAAATACACGGCTTGACGAGATTTGACTCCGACCCCTAAAGCACTAGACCAGGACATTATGAGCAACCACCTGCAAATCGACTATGCCGCCGTCACGGAAAAAGGCAACAAGGAAGAAAACGCCGATGCCGCCGATGCCCTGGTGCCCGAAGGCAGCGCCCTGACGAACAAGGGCATTGCCGCCGCCATCTGCGACGGCATGAGCAGTTCTGAAGGCGGCGTGGAAGCGGCACAGATCTGTGTGCGCAGTTTCATGGACGATTACCTCAGCACCCCGGATTCCTGGACGGTGAAGACCGCCGCTACCAAGGTGCTGGGAGCATTGAACCGCTGGCTCTGGTCCCAGGGGCAGATGCGCTACGACTCTGCCAAGGGCATGGTCACCACCTTTACCGGCCTGGTCATCAAATCCACCACCGCCCATATCTTTCACGTGGGCGACTCACGCATTTACCTGTTCCGGGACGGCGAACTGGAACAGATGACCCAGGACCACCGGGTCTGGGTGGGCAGGGATCGTGATTTTCTTTCCCGTGCCATGGGCATTGATGCCCATATCGATATCGATTACCGCACCCTGGCGGTGGAGCCGGATGATATCTTCCTGTTCACCACCGATGGCGTTACCGGCTATGTGACGGACAACCGCCTGCGCCAGATCCTGCGTGAACAGGATGGGCATCTTCAGGCCAGCGCCCAGGCCATCATGGAAGAGGCGCTGCGCAACGGCAGTCATGACAATGTTACCTGCCAGTTGCTCAAGGTGCTCAGCCTGCCGCAGAAGACTGAAGACGACATCCTGCAGAAGATCACCGAACTGCCTTTCCCCCCTCCCATGCACGCCGGCGTCAGGATAGACAACTATGAAATCCTGCGTGAACTGCATGCCTCGAGCCGCAGTGAAGTGTTTCTCGCCAGGGATCTGGAGAGTGGCCACAAGGTCATCCTGAAGACACCTTCGGAAAACTTCAGGGACGATCCTGCCTTCCTCGACAGCTTCCTGCATGAGGAATGGGTGGGCAAGCGCATCAGCAACCCCCATGTGCTCAGGGTGCTGGATACACCCCAGCGCCGCTTCCTGTACAACATCGCCGAATATGTCGAGGGCCAGTCCCTGCGCCAGTGGATCACAGACCATCCCCAGACGCATATCAACACCGCCAGGGAGTATCTGACCCAGATCGTCGACGGACTGCGCGCCTTCCATAGGCTGGAGATGATCCACCTGGACCTGAAACCGGAAAACATCCTCATCGACAAGGCTGGCGTACTGAAAATCATCGACTTCGGTTCCACCCGCGTGGCGGGCGCCACGGAGATCAAATCCAGCTATGCCGGCGGCGCACCACAGGCCACGGTGGACTATGGTGCGCCCGAATGTCTCAAGGGCCAGTGCAGCAACCGCTCCGACATCTATTCACTGGGTGTCATCGCCTACGAACTGCTCACCGGCTCCCTGCCTTACGGCGAGCACGACAAGCCCGTGCAGACCGGCAAACTGCGCTACGTGCCCGCCTCCCGACACAACAGGCACATCCAGCCCTGGGTCGATGGCGCCCTGCGCAAGGCACTGCATCCCGACCCGACAAAGCGCTACGACACGCTCTCGGAATTCCTGTATGACCTGTCCCATCCGAATCCAAAATTCACCCATGTGACAAATCAGCCGCTCATGGAACGCAACCCGCTGGCTTTCTGGAAAGGTGCTGCCGCGCTGTTGCTGGTGCTGAATCTTGTGCTGCTTTATCTGCTGATACGCTGAACCCGTCAATACGGGAAGCCGCTCCGGACTGTTGACGAAGCTACTCAAAATATAGTAATAACAAAAAAAGCCCATGCGGGCCATTCCGTATGGCATGTTCAGCTTCCGCAAGCACCCTGTCCTGGCTGTCAGGCCATGGCTGTTTTATCGTGTTACAGGAAGTAACAACAAAGACCAGGAGGTCAACGTCATGAGAACCCTTTTTTCCCTGTTCGCATTTGTTGTTTCTGGCTTTTTCGCACTGAATGCCAGTGCAGGCCTGCGCACCATCGCGGAGATCGGCCAGCCAGCTGCCGGTTTTCCAACCGGTTTCATCTACTGGATCGTCGAACACCCGGTTATCGGTGAAGACGGTCATGTGGCCTTTGCCGGCGCGGCAGATGTCAGTGTCGGCTCGACCCTGCAGAACACGCGGGCGGTCTGGTATGGCAAACCGGGCCAGCTGGAAACTGCCATAAAGGCGGGTGAATCGCCTGCCGGCTTCGCCGCAAATATTCTTTTCAGGGATTCCATTCCCGGAACCCTGACCCTTTCTGATGCCGGCTCCATCGCCTTCGCTGCCGCCATGAACGGTCCCAACACCCGCGCCGCCTACCTGGCAACAGTCGGTGGCATCACACACGGCATCATTCAGGAAGGCGGTATTGCCCCCCTTTTTCCTCCCGGTACCGTTATGGGTAATCTGCAGGGTTTTGCATTCACCGATGCCGGCATGGCTTTTTCCGGTATTGCCGGTGGCAGTCAGATCGCAATCTGGTTCTGGGACAACAGCACCACCAAACTGATCGCCACCACAGGTAC
>DRLF01000472.1 GCA_011051425.1 Thiolapillus brandeum
GCGGATCCTCTGACGGGCCCCATGCGCAACAATGTCGGTTTTACCCCGACCCAGGGCGTTCATACCAGCACATCAGAGCTTTGTGCCAGCTGTCATGATCTCAAAACACCATTTGTGGATGCCGATGGAAATGTGGCCAGCACCACTCCGGAAAGCGAGTTCCCCGAACAGATGGTGTATTCGGAGTGGAGTCACAGCAGCTACGCGCAGTCAGGGGCTGGTTTCAGGAACTGTCAGTCCTGTCACATGCCCCGGCTTGAGGAATCCGTCAAGGTATCCACGCGTCCAGGCTGGTTGTCGCCACGACCGGACTTTGCCCTGCATTCCATGCTCGGGGCGAACACGGTCATGATGGATGTGCTGGACCGAAACAGGGATGCCCTTGGTGTGAGTGCTACGGGCTTTGCGGAAGCCATCGACCGCAACCGCAACTTTCTCCAGCAGGCAGCCGGGATCTCGGTGTTGTCTCATGTTCTGGATACCGATGCCAGGCAGCTCCGTTTGAAAGTCAGAGTGGATAACTTCACCGGGCACAAGTTCCCTTCCGGCTATCCGTCAAGACGGGCTTACCTGCACCTGCTGGTGAAAGATCAGAACGGGCGAATCATTTTTGAATCCGGCAAACTCAATGCCGATGGAAGCATCACTGGCGTGGCTTTGGATTCCGATTCCACCAGCTATGAGCCGCATTATGATCAAATCGACGACCCGTCCAAGGTGCAGGTTTATGAGCCCATCATGCAGAATACGGATGGTCAGGTCACCCATACTCTGCTAAGAGCGGCCAGTTACATCAAGGACAACAGGCTGCTTCCAACCGGTTTCGACAAGATCAGCGCCGCGCCGGATGTGGCGGTCCATGGAGCGGCAGAGGCTGATGCCAATTTCCTTGGAGGAGGAGATGAGCTGGAATATATTGTTGATCTGTCTTCACTGACCGGGCCTTTTACCCTGGACATTCAGGCTGAGCTTCGCTATCAGCCACTGTCTTTTGGGCACCTGCAGGATCTGTTCAGTGACAGCAGTGCGGTTGGCCAGGTATCGTCCTTCAAGACATTGTTTGAGGATGTCGCAACCATTCGGGATGAGCTCGTTTCCTCGGCTTCCTACACGGTTGCGGGAGATTTTACACCGCCAGCGCGTTATGCGGATGTGCCAGCCACACACTGGGCGTACGATGAGATAGAGGCTATTTCCGTTGCAGGCATTACAGGAGGTTGTGCAGCCAATCTTTATTGCCCGGATGACATGACCAGCCGTGGTCAGATGGCGGTATTCATCGAAAGAGGCATGCGTGGGGAGCAGTTTGTACCTCCCGCGGCGTCCGGCACGCTGTTTGATGATGTGCCTGGGGATTACTGGTCGGCCGACTGGATAGAACAGCTTGTAACGGATGGCATTGCAAGCGGTTGTGATCCAAGTAACTATTGCCCGGATGAGGTTGTGACTCGTGCCCAGATGGCCATATTCTTACTGCGGGGCAGGCATGGGGTGGCTTATGTACCGCCGGCGGCTACGGGAGCCCGTTTTGATGATGTGCCCCAAGGGTTCTGGGCAGCGGATTGGATAGAGCAATTGGCCGCTGAAGGCGTAACCAGTGGTTGCGATTCCAGTAACTATTGTCCCGATGCCCCGGTGACCAGGGCCGAAATGGCGGTGTTCCTTGCCAAAACTTTCCTCTATTGAAGAACAAAATCAGGGGTCGGAGTCAAATCAGGATGACGTTGCGCGAATTCAACGGATTTGGTTGATTTGACTCGGCCCCCTCACTTCCAGTCGGGACACAAACTAAGTAAACTACCCGGTTTCCTGATTTCGAGGAACCAAAATGCAGGACATCAACCCGATTACCAATAAAATCGCTGATCTGAAGGGACGTCTGGAATCCCTCAGGGGGTATCTTTGACTACCCTGAAAAGAAAGAGCGCCTGACGGAAGTTCTTGCCGAGCTGGAAGACCCGGAGGTCTGGAACGACCCGGACCGGGCCCAGGCCCTGGGGCGCGAGCGCGCCGATCTTGAGGCCGTGGTGGAGAACATGGATGAGATTACCACCGGTCTGGAAGATGCCGCCGACCTGCTGGAAATGTCCGTGGAGGAAGGTGACGAGGAATCCGTGGCGGGCATTGCCGAGGAAGTGGAGGGCTACGAGAAGCGGGTGGAGGAGCTGGAGTTCCGCCGCATGTTCTCCGGCGAGATGGACAGCAGCAACGCCTTCCTTGAGATCCAGGCCGGCTCCGGCGGCACCGAGGCCCAGGACTGGGCGGAGATGCTGCTGCGCATGTATCTGCGCTGGGGCGAGGCCCATGGCTTCAAGACCGAGCTGATGGAAGTGTCGCCCGGTGAAGTGGCGGGCATCAAGTCGGCGGCCATCCGCTTCGAAGGCCCCTATGCCTTCGGCTGGCTGCGCACGGAAACCGGGGTGCACCGGCTGGTGCGCAAGTCACCCTTCGATTCCGGCGGCCGGCGTCATACCTCCTTTGCCGCCGTGTTCGTCTCTCCAGAAATCGATGACAGCGTGGAGATCGACCTGAACCCGGCGGATATCCGCGTGGACGTGTACCGGGCGTCCGGCGCGGGCGGTCAGCACGTGAACAAGACCGAATCCGCGGTGCGCCTGACCCATCTGCCCACCAATACCGTGGTGCAGTGCCAGAGCGGCCGTTCCCAGCACAAGAACAAGGATCAGGCCATGAAGCAGCTCAAGGCCAAGCTCTACGAGCTGGAGATGAAAAAGC
>DRLF01000473.1 GCA_011051425.1 Thiolapillus brandeum
GACGACCCAGATCAACAGCCTGGTTGCCAGCCTCCAGCGCGCCCGCAGCGAAGCCATTCTGCGCCACCTCCCGGTAACGGTCTGCAGCAGCAGCAACGGCTCGGCCTGCACCGATGACAACTGGCAGGACGGCTGGATCGTGTTCGTCGATGTCAATGGTGATGCGGCTGTCGACGCCGAGGACGAAATCCTGCAGGCCCAGGCTCAGCTGAATGGAGATACCAGTCTCGACAGCAGTTCCGGGGATACCCGCATCGTCTATGACAGCCGCGGCTTTACCCCCAACACCAGCCTGACCTTTTCACTCTGTGACGACCGGGGCAGCAGCTACGGCAAATCCATATCCATCAGCAATACCGGTCGAGTGACCCGGGGAGGCGCCGTGACATGCTGAAGAATTCTCCCCCCAACCAGCAGGGGTTGTCGCTGCTCGAGGCCATGATTGCACTGGTCATCATCTCGGTCGGTCTGCTGGGCATCGCCGCCCTGCAGATCAATGCCCTGAAACAGAACAACAGCGCCTACTGGCACAGCAAGGCGGTCTGGATCGCCCATGACATGGCCGAGCGCATGCGCGCCAACAGCAGCGTCAGCAACGACTATGTCGGCATCGATACCGATAATGCCTATGCCCAGGACTGTGAAACAGCGGCCTGCACGCCTGCCGCCATGGTGACCGCCGATGCCGCCGAATGGAAGGCCATGGTCGAAACCCTGCCTGCAGGTCGCGGAATCATACGCAGTCCCGTGGCCGGCGAAACCGAGGTCGCGGTCATGTGGGACGACGAGGGTACCGGCGCGACCGGCACCAATTGCGGTAACGACCCCAGCGTGGACCTGACCTGTTACACCATCACCCTGAGCACGCCATGAACATGCCTATATCCATCAAACAACAACAGGGCCTGTCCCTCATCGAACTGATGGTGGCGCTGGTCATCAGCGTCTTTCTGCTGGGGGGAGTGGTTCAGGTGTACACCGCCAACAAGTCGACCTATCGTTTCTCGGAGGCCATGTCGAGAATCCAGGAGAACGCCCGCTATTCCCTGGACACGATGGCCCGCGACTTGCGAATGGCCGGTTTCTGGGGTTGCGCCACCTTCGATCCGGACAATCCTTCGAACATTCAGAACAACCTGGACGACACCAGCGCGGACTACGACCCGGCCATTCATGATTTCGTCAACCAACCGCCGGTTTCGGGCTCGGAAAACGATGGACTGAACGGCTCCGACAGCATCCGTGTCCGCGGCAGCATGCCGGGCCAGGCCAATGTGGTTCCCCCCTACAATTCACCGACCTCGGCGCAGATCTTCATCAACCAGGCCGATTTCGTCGGGTCGGGTGATATTGTTCTGCTCACCAACTGCAAGGGCGCCGATATTTTCCAGGTCACCGCCACCACCAATGGTGGTGGCGCTGCGGAACAGTCCGTCATTCACGACTCTGGCGTGGGCTCCCCCGGAAACAGCACGGGGGCTGGCGGATGTGCAGGCGCAAATCCAAACTGCCTGTCTCAGACCTACGGTGGAGACTCGTCCCTGCTCAAACTGCAGAGCGTTCGTTACTACATTGCGGCCGGAGCCAGCGGCGAGCCCGCCCTCTGGCGCAATGTCAATGGACAGGATCAGGAGCTGGTCGACGGCGTCGAGGAAATGCAGATCCTCTATGGCGTCAACACCAACAATGCCACCACGGCACCCAATCAGTATGTCACCAGCGACAACGTCGCAAACTGGAACCAGGTCGTGGCCGTCCGCATCATGCTGCTGTTGCGCTCCCCGGATAATGTAAACCTGGACACACCCCAGACCTATCGTTTCAACAACGCCAACCGGGTGGCTCCAGACAACCGCCTGCGCCAGGTCATCTCGACCACGGTCGCCCTGCGCAACAAGCTCCCCTGACAGGTATACAGCCATGAAAAACCATTATTTCAAGAACGGTCAACAGCAAGGTTTTACCCTGATCATGAGCCTGGTGATCCTCGTCATCCTGACAGTGCTCAGCCTGTCCTCGATGCAGAGTACACGCCTGGAAACCGCAATGGCCGGCAACATGCGCGAATCCGACCTGGCCTTTCAGGCCGCCGAAATGGGCCTGGACTCCGCTGAGAATCATGTCGAGACCGTGACCACGTCGAAAACCGATTTCAATGACCTCAACGGCCTCTATTCCGAAGCAACGATCGACCCGGACTATTTCGACGATGCAACCTGGTCGGCCAGCCAAAGCGCCTCGGTCAGCCTGTCCCAGCTCTATACCCAGCCGCAATTCATCATCAAATACCTGGGCGACCGTTCGCAGAATGCAGTGGCCAAGGTAAATATTGGCGGTTACGGCAGCTCTCAACCTGGTATCACCGTATCCAACTTCCGCATCACCTCACGTGGTGTTGGACAGACCAACTCCGCGCCGCGCCTGGTGCAGTCGTATTACGGCAAGGAATTCTGAGTCACTCAGAGGAAACGATCATGAAAGTAACAACCTCCATTCGAAAATTCCTGCACCTCAGCTGTGCTGCCGCACTCCTGCAGATTGCCGGTGCCGTATCAGCGGCTCCAGGAACTTTACCCAAAGTCCCGCTATTCTTGACAAACTCGGTACAGCCCAACATCTTCTTCGAGCTGGATGACTCCGGCAGCATGGAGTGGGAAATGATGATCGCCGACGGCACCGCAGGACTCGATGCACAAAGTGGCTACCCCACAGAATTGGATGGCTTTCCTCGCCTTTATGTTTTACCGGTAAACAGTAATGGTTTTGACGGGTATTATGGAGCCACCCAATTTCCTTATACACTGCCCCCCGTTGCCAACGACCCGAATGTTTGGGTTGCCAAAAGCTCGGCAGGAAACACACTTTATTACAATCCCAACATTACCTATCTTCCCTGGGCTGGCTCCGATTCCTCCGGAAACCCATTATTCGGTGACGCCAACCCCACGGCCGCTCTGATCGACCCGAACAACCCCGCATTGGGAACTTTTGATTTAACTGTCAACCACACCTATGACTATTGGGACGGTGGGGACTGGGTTAATGACGCAACTGTATTCCCCGCCGAGTATTACAGCTGGAACGATGCCAATGGCGATGGCACTCTCGATGCGGGCGATAGCGGGACCCTCATTCAGATCACTCCTGCAAATGCCCCCTTTCCTTCAGGTCGAAGCTATGCGGAAGAAATCCAGAATTTTGCCAACTGGTTCCAGTATTACCGTAAACGCTCATATGTCGCCAAGGCTGCCCTGGGATTTGTAATCAACGATACAGACTCCGTTCGGATGGGACTCGACCTTTTCAATCGAGCTTTCCAGTATCAGGCTGCATCCATGTCCAGCCCGGCAAACAAGGAGGATATTCTTGATATCCTGTACAATCTTCCGATTTTCTGCGGCCCCGGAAAAGGCGGCATGTACCCTGACGAATGCCCGGCCACCCCTGCTCGTACAGCCTTGAATCGCCTCGGAAATCTTTTCGAAGATACTCTTGGCGGCGGCCTGACCACTCCCATCCTGCCCGCTGATCAGGGAGGGGAATGCCAACAAAACTTTTCAATTCTGATGTCCGACGGTTACTGGAACGGCGGCAGCCCAGGAGTCGGGAATGCCGACAGAGACAACTCCAGTGTCACTGATAATGGTTGGGATGGCGATCCAAACGAGTCCATCGATGGCGGTAACTATGAAGATGCC
>DRLF01000474.1 GCA_011051425.1 Thiolapillus brandeum
AACGCCCACCGCCTATGACCGGTTCGTGTGGCTGACCACGCTGGCTGCCCAGTTGCAGAGGAAGCAGTGCAGGCTGGACGAGGATATGGGCATTTTTACGGCTGCAGAGAGCTGCCTGCTGAAAAGTCTTCCCGTATCCCCGGAAAATGCCGGCACAGGTCCCGGTTGTGAGCTGACTGATGAAGAACTCGCTTTGTTTCTTGCCGTGGAACGGCACGCTGCGCTGGGCGAGACGGTCACCGCTGTGCGGAAAATGGCGAGTCGCAGGGAGCGATACAGTGAACATGTGCCTTTCCTGATCCGGCACGTGGAACTGCTGGCCGCAGACCGGCAACACGAAGCCGCCCTGGCAGTGGCGAAGTGTGCAATGACGCTGGATGCCGACAATCCCGTGCTGGCACGCCTCCTTGCCAGCCTGTTGATTCAGTCAGGACAGCGGGAAGAAGCCATCACCGTACTGCAGGCGCTTCAGGAAAGCTTCCCTCGCTATCAGCCGGCAGGCGTGCTGTTGGCCGATGTCCTGATGAAGGAGGGCAGATTCAGGGAAGCTGCGGTCGCGTTATCGGCAGTGATCGAAGATCCTGAAAAACACAAAGGCCTGTTGCCCCGCTATACCTGGAGTCTGTTCCAGTCAGGCGATTTCGAAGCCGCGAGGCAGGCGGCGCATACTGCACTGGCACATTTTCCCGAGAACCCTTTCAGCTTCGTGCATCTTGCCCGTATCCATCTTGAAATGGATGAAGCGGAGAAGGCGCTGGAATGGATCGGGCGCGCCATCGAGCGCTCGCCGGACAAGCCGGAGCTGGTGCAACTGCGGGACAGGATCCTTGGCCGGATCCGACAGGCCTGATCAGGTCATGGGCAGAAAACCCGTTCCCCAGGCGAACCCCAGGTCCAGCAGCGCTGCGGTGATTTCTTCTCTGGCGCCGTGATTTCCCACATAGATCAACACGAAGGTGTTGCGGTCGTTCGCCAGCTCCCGCCAGTCGATCACGGGAATATTCTGCAGGGTATTGCCGATCTTTCCGGGATCGATATCCACCCAGGCTTTGGGCCGAAACCCCAGATCCAGCAGGTGTTGACAGCGTTTGCGCGTCTTACGGCCCGCGCCCCAGATGACGAAATCCTCCCTGTGTGCAAGGAATCGCCTGTCCCGGACCAGGTAGCGGGCCTTGAGGCGGTCGAAGGCCTCTCGGGAACAGCGGGGGTCTGTGCGGGAGACACGGTGAGGGCTTTCGCGCCAGTCCAGCAGCACTTCTGGCAGCTTTTCCAGCCGGCACCCTGAATGAAAAAGCCGCAGCCAGAGGTCATAGTCTTCAGGGAATGGTCCTTCGCGGTATGCGCCGAGCCCTTCAACCAGGCTCTTCCTGAAACAAACCGAGGGATGGGCGAAAGGTGATTCGACATAAATCTGGTTGCCGATGGCTTCGCCAGAACAGCAGGCATTCTGCCAGCGCAGGTATTCATGATAGCCTGCCTGTATCGTTTCTTCGGGAAACAGGCGTACCTGGGTGGCTGAAAGTGCGAGATCCGGCGTGCGCTCGAAGTGCGCCAGCTGGCGGGAAAGGCGTTGCGGACGCATGAGGTCATCGGCATCCATGCGCAGGACAAGTTCATGGCTGCAGGCAGACAGGCCATGGTTGAGTGCGGCAACCAGCCCGCTGCCCGGGTTGTCCAGCACGCGGATACGGCTGTCCCGCAGGGCGCGCTGATGAAGCCAGCTCGCCGAACCGTCATTGCAGTGGTCGTTGACGGCAACCAGTTCCCAGTGAACATGATCCTGCGCCTGAATGCTGTCCAGACAGTCGGGCAGGGTATTCAGGGCATTGTGGAAAGGCAACAGAATACTGACGAAATCAGGCATGAACCCGGAATATGAGTGACAGGACTGACAAGAATAAGACAAACAGACCGCGCTGGCGACGCTGGGCTGTCGATATCGGCCTGGTTTTCCTGGTGGTCTTCGCCGTACAGGCCTGGCAGACACGCAGCATGCCCGTTGGCAAGGCGCCACCGCTGCAAGGCAGCCTGCTGGCCGGTCAGAAGGTCTCGTTGCAGGATTATCGCGGCAAACCCGTGCTGGTGCATTTCTGGGCGACCTGGTGTCCTGTATGCCGCACAGAGGAAGGGAACATCAGGAATGTCGCGAAAGACTACCAGGTACTGAGTATCGCCATGACGTCGGGCTCTGCCGATGAAGTGTCGCAGTATATGCGCGAAAACGGGCTTGATTTTCCCGTGCTTCTGGATGAGTCGGGATTGTTGAGTGTCGCCTGGGGTGTCCGCGGGGTGCCCAGCAGCTTCATCATCGATGCAGACGGTCAAATCCGCCATCTGGCGGTGGGCTATACAACGGAACTGGGGCTGCGTTTCCGCCTGTGGCTTGCCGGCTGGCAATCCTGAGTATCACCTGTATCAGTGCCGGGTTAACAATACCTCATTGAGACAAGGGCTCATGCGAGTTCCGCTGCGGATCTGATGACAGGCTTGAGAATCTGAGCAAGATCGTCCAGCTTGAACGGTTTGCTCAGATAGTCGTCCATTCCGCTTTTCAGCGCACGGTCACGATCCTGCTCGAGCGCACTTGCTGTCAGCGCGATGATGGGCAGATGAGCGCTGCCTTCCTGTTGCTCCCGTGCGCGTATGCGCCGGGTTGCTTCATAGCCATCCATGACCGGCATTTCACAGTCCATGAGTATCAGATCAAAATCCTCCTGTTCCAGCGTGTCCAGCACCTCCTGCCCATTCAGACAGACCGTAGCCCGGCAGCCCAGCACTTCCAGCATGCTCAGTGTGACTTCCTGATTGACCAGGTTGTCTTCCGCAACCAGTATGTTCAGTCCCAACTCGTATGACCTGGCAGAACCCTGTTCGTTTGCCAGGCGGTCGCTGGTCGATTTTTCAATTTCCAGTACACAGGCACGCAGGGCTTTTCGAGTGACAGGACTGGTGATGAAACAGGCATCGTCCCATCCCGGCGGTGCGCTGCTTTCTATGCCGATCCGGCCAACCAGAATGGTCCCCATGCTGTGCTGCACGATCCGCTGCAGTGATTCTGTCAGCGCATCGCTGGCCGGTGGCAATTGCTTCTGTTCGATCAGTACGATATCGAAAGGCCTGTTCTGGCCGAGTTCTTGTGAAGCGAGATCCACTGCCGAAGGCAATTCGGCCACACAGACCACGTCCTGCCCCCAGGCGGTGAGCTGCTGATACAGGTTTTCCTGCGCCCAGAGATCTTTCATGATGACCAGCACTCTGAGGGCAGTGAGCAGGGGGGCGTCCGGCCGATCCGAATGGGGCTGCTTCTGCAGGCGGAGCGTGATCCCGAACACCGAACCGCGCCCGGGTGTGCTGCGAACAGAAATGGTGCCACCCATGAGCTCGACCAGCTGTTTGGTGATAGTCAGGCCCAGGCCGGTGCCGCCATACTTGCGCGTGGTGGAGGCATCCGCCTGGGTGAAGTTATCGAAAATTCTTCCTGTTTCCTCTTCAGACAGACCGATGCCCGTATCGATCACCTCAAGCAATACGGATACCTCGTTGTCCTTTTCTTCCAGGCACCGGGCGGTCAGATGAATACTTCCCTGTTCGGTAAATTTGATCGCATTCGACAGCAGATTGGTCAGTACCTGCTGCAGCCGCCCGGGATCACCGCGGAGCAGGGCAGGCAGTTCGGGTGAAACCAGGGTGGTGAGAGAAAGGCCCTTGGCATGGGCATTTTCAGCCAGCAGTTCTGCGGTGCCTTCCAGAAGTTCTGGCAGGTCGATGTCCACACACTCGAGTTCGAGCCTTCCGGCTTCTATTTTCGAGAAATCCAGAATGTCATTGAGGATATTCAGCAACGTGTCTGCGGAATTCTGGATGGTATCCGTAAAATGCCGCTGCCTGCCGTCCAGGTGCGTATTCCGCAGCAATTCCGTCATGCCGATGATGCCGTTCATGGGCGTGCGGATTTCATGACTCATGGCAGCCAGGAACTGGGATTTCGCCCGGCTTCCCGCTTCTGCGGCTTCCTTTGCTTCGCACAGATCCGAATCCCGCATTTCGATTTGTTCCAGCATGCGGTTGAATGCATTGACCAGGGTGCTGATTTCATCACCGCCGTCCGCCCTGAGCCGTACGGAGAAGTCCTGCTTCAGTGCAGTTTCCTCCATGGCTTTTGCCATATTGGTAATGGGAGAGGATATGAAACGGTGCAACCTGACAGCCAGCAGGAAAGCAAGGCCTATACCGCCCAGAAAAACAATGAAGGTAAGCTCCAGCTGCTTCATCATGCGCTCCTTCAGCGCACTGATGGAGTACTGAAGGTCCATATAGCCGATGATCTTGCCATTCAGCTCGATTGCCATATCCATATCAAGATATT
>DRLF01000475.1 GCA_011051425.1 Thiolapillus brandeum
AAGCGCCCCAACCCCCTGCCCTGATGCCGGGGGTGGACACTGAGGTTGAGCAGGTGTGCCTCGCCGGCGGCGGCAGACATGACTGAATAGGCGAGGATATCGCTGGCATCCTCATAGACACGGCATTCATAGCCGGTCTGCAGACAATCACTGAATATGGTTCTGCTCCAGGGATGAGTATAGATCTGTTCCTCGATCATCATCACGGACGTCAGATCATCCTCTGTCATGAACCGCACATCCAGCAAGACTCAGCCTCCGTGGAGCATGCCATGGAGTTTCTGCAGATCCTGCCAGACCTTGGCCTTCTCTTCAGGGCGGCGCAGCAGGTAGGCGGGATGATAGGTAACCAGCAGCGGCGTACGTTCCTCGCCGTAGAAATGAACCCGGTTGCGAAGGCGTCCCACGGCCTCATCGGTATCCAGCAGGTTATGTGCAGCGATACCACCAACGGCTAACATCACCTTTGGTCTGATCAGGGCCAGCTGCCGGCGCAGGAATGGCTGGCAGGCTGCAACTTCTGCGACGCTGGGGTTGCGGTTGCCCGGCGGCCGGCATTTCAGCACATTGGCAATGTAGACCGTATCCCGGGCCAGACCAATGGCATGCAACATGGCGGTGAGCAGCTGCCCCGCCCGACCGACGAATGGCTCGCCCTGACGGTCTTCATCCGCTCCGGGCGCCTCACCCACGATCATCAGTTCTGCGGACTCATTGCCCACCCCGAACACGGTCCGGGTGCGGCTGGCATGGAGTTCGCAGGCCGTGCAGGCAGCCACTTCTGCCTTGAGCGCATCCCAAGCCTCTTTTCCGCCCTTTTCCTCAGGCTGCTGCGGCTGCACTTCCACGGCCGGCATTTCCTGATGCTCTGCGGAGGGTGGTTCCGCTTCATTTACAATCTGACCGTCACCGGCCGCCGCCGGCTCATCACGCAAGACATAACGGGTGATGCCCATGGCATCAAGATACTGCTGGCGGCGCCCGGCATTCACTTGTCAGACATCTCCCACCTGGGGATGTTCACGCTCCACGGGCGTCATCAGACGATTGGCGGCATTGATATAAGCCTTGGCGGAAGCGATCACGATATCCGTATCGGCCCCCTGACCGTTCACCATCTTCTCATCTTTTTCCAAGCGCACGGTCACCTCCCCCTGGGAGTCGGTGCCGCTGGTGATATTGTTCACCGAATACAGGGTCAGCTTCGCTCCGGTATTCAGGAGGGATTCGATCGCCTGGAAAGCCGCATCGACGGGCCCCGCACCGGAAGCGGACACGGCCTTCTCCTCGCCGTCCAGCGATACCACGACGTCGGCGGTGGGAATCTCACCAGTTTCACTGCACACCTTGAGGGACACCAGTCTGATGCGCGGATCCCGCAGCTCATGGACCGATTCGGACACCACCGCCTGGAGATCCTCGTCAAAGATTTCATGCTTCTTGTCAGCAAGCGCCTTGAAACGGGAAAAAGCGGCATTGAGCTTTTCCTCGGAGCTGAACTCGATACCCAGTTCCTTGAGACGGGTACGGAAGGCATTGCGTCCCGAGTGCTTGCCCAGCACCATGCGGTTGTGGCTCCAGCCCACATCCTCGGCGCGCATGATTTCGTAAGTCTCGCGATTCTTGAGCACCCCGTCCTGGTGGATGCCGGACTCGTGGGCAAAGGCATTGGCGCCGACGATGGCCTTGTTGGGCTGCACCGGAAAACCGGTGATACTGGATACCAGCTTGGAGCAGGAAACGATCTGGGTGGTGTCCAGCGTGGTGTTGCAGGGGAACACATCCTGACGGGTGCGCACGGCCATCACGACTTCTTCGAGAGAGGCATTTCCCGCACGCTCGCCCAGCCCGTTGATGGTGCACTCCACCTGGCGGGCGCCGTTGAGCACTGCAGACAGGGAATTCGCCACAGCCAGCCCAAGATCGTTGTGACAGTGCACGGAAAACACGGCCTTGTCCGAGTTGGGCACCCGTTCCATCAGTGTCCTGATGGTCTCGCCGAACTGGTGCGGCAGATTGTAGCCTACGGTATCCGGTATGTTGATGGTGGTGGCGCCGGCGTCGATGGCAGCCTCCACGATGCGGCACAGGAAATCCATCTCGGAACGGCCTGCGTCCTCGGCGGAAAATTCCACGTTGTCCGTGTAATTTCGCGCCCGTTTCACCGCCCATATGGCCTGCTCCACGACCTGGTCCGGTTCCATGCGCAGTTTCTGCTGCATATGAATGGGCGAGGTGGCGATAAAGGTATGGATGCGTGCGGAATTGGCGGGCTTCAGGGCTTCACCCGCCCGGTCGATATCCTTTTCGAGGGCCCGGGCGAGCCCGCAGATGGTGGAATCCTTGACGGACTCGGCCACAGATTTCACCGCCTCGAAATCGCCTTCGCTGGCGATGGGAAAACCCGCTTCGATGACATCCACCCGCATCAGCTCGAGTTTCTTGGCGATGCGAATCTTTTCTTCCCGGGTCATGGAGGCGCCGGGACTCTGTTCACCGTCGCGCAAGGTTGTATCAAAAATAATCAATTTGTCACTGCTCATCACATGGCTCCATCCCGTTATTCAGGGATTTGAAGTTTTTGTTCGGTATGTTGCGTTGCTTTTGCCCTCGCCAGGGCGGGAGTGATTTGATTGCCCATCAGGGCAGCAGCGGTCCAGCAGGCAGGAGCAAACCCCGGTTTTCGAAAACCGGTTCATCGAAGCTGCGATGAAAAAGTGTTTGCCAGATCATGAGTATGGTTTTATCGGGTAAAAAGCTGGTTTGACTATAACCCAGCGCCACGGATCTGCCAAGTATGTTTGTCAGATTCAATATAGCGCTCGCACTCTGCAGCATCCATGGGAAACCCGAAATAATATCCCTGCATCAGGTTGCACCCCTGTTTCTGCAGAAATTCAACCTGAGTGCTGGTCTCCACGCCTTCGGCTACCACCCGTATGCCCATTTCTCTTGCCATGCCGATGATGGCGGGTACGATGCAGGCCACATTGCCCTCCTTCTCCAGCTGGGCCACGAAAGAGCGGTCGATTTTCAGGGAATTCACGTCCACATAGCTCAATTGCCCGAAGGAGGAATAGCCTGTGCCGAAATCATCCATCGCCAAACGGAAACCACGCTCGGAAAGTATCTTCAGCAGTGGCACGGTTCTTTCCGGATCCTGCATGAGCATGCTTTCGGTGATTTCCAGGATGATCTGTGAAGGATCGATAGCATAGTCTGCCACTGTCCTGTCCAGTACGGCGACCAGGCCAATGCGTTCCAGTTGCCGCATAGAGAGATTCAGCGCCAGCGCATGGATCGCCACGCCTTTGTGCTGCCACGCCTGAAGCTGCCGGCAAACCTGTTCGATCACCCATTCACCGATGGGCACGATCAGCCCCGTTTCCTCCGCCAGCCCCACGAATTCATCAGGCAGGACCAGGCCAAGCCTGGGATGCTGCCAGCGCAGCAGCGCCTCGAACCACATCACCTCACCGTTGACCACATCCACGACAGGCTGATAGTGCAGCAGCAGTTGCCCGCGGGATACCGCGGTCCGCAGTTCACTTTCCATACGGCTGCGCTTCTCGGCGATTTCGTTCATGCGGGCGTGATAGTACTCACTGCGGTTACGCCCCTTGTCCTTGGCATGGTACATGGCGATATCCGCATTGCGCACCAGAAAATCGATGTTGTTGCCATCCTGGGGGAAAACGGTGATACCGATACTGACAGAGACATAGAATTCCAGCGAATCGATATAGAAAGGCTGCGCGATGATATTCACCAGTTTTTCCGACAGTTCGCTGGTCGCCTGCAGCACCTGTTTGTCTGAACTGAAGTCTGAAAGCAGCACGATGAATTCATCGCCGCCGGTACGCGCAACCGTATCCGATTCACGTACACAGTACCTGAGGCGCTCCGCCACTTCTTTGAGCAGCATGTCGCCACCTGCATGACCGATACTGTCATTCACATGCTTGAAACGGTCGAGATCGAGAAACAGCAAAGCAACATACTGATCGTTGCGTTTCGCATGGGCAACTGCCTGTTCCAGGCGATCATGAAACAGCAGACGGTTTGGCAGGCCGGTGAGTACGTCGTAGTGGGCCAGCTGATATATATTTTCCTCGGCATTCCTGCGTTCGAGCTCGCCACTGATACGGTCCGCAAACACGTGCAGTATGGCCTGACTCCAGTCGGGCAGGCGCATGGGTTTCACGTCCATGACAGCAATGGTACCGATGGCGTTGTCATTGCTGTCCTTCAGCGCAACGCCAAAATAGCTTTCCACATGCCAGTTTTCCAGCACATCATCCTCCGGGTAGCGCTGCTGCACGTCTCGTTCGATGATGCACACCCTGCCACTGAGCACATCCTCACAGGGGGTTCCTCTCAACCGGTAAATGCCTTCGGTTATCAGCTTTTCCCCATCCCACAGTGCCCGTACCCGCATGGTCTCCCTGCTGTCATCCGCATACACGGCATAAAAAGCGTATTTTGATGCATAGGCCTGTGCCAGATGCCGCATGGTGTCGCCGAGCACATTCTCCTTGGCCTTGGCATTGCTGATGGATGCGGCCAATGCGTACAAGGCATTTTCCACACGCTTGCGCTCGGTCATATCGACGCCGATGGACAAAAGTTCCGGTTTGTCGTCATGGCCTGCATCGATATATGCATTCCGCCAGCCTATCCACACGCGACGCCCGTCCCGGGTGATGTTTTCGTTTTCATTGTTGGCATGGGCATCGGGATTGCGTCGGATATCCTCGATCATTGCAGCCAGATCGTAGCCTTCGGAATCCACTTCTTCGACAATCGTACCTAGCACCGGTTTGCCAACAAGATGTTGCTTTGGGTAACCGAACAGTTCTTCGCCATACCGGTTGATCGAAATGATGTTGCCGTCAACATCCCAACGCAGAAAGATGCTGTTTGCCTCATCAACCAGCTTTCTGTACAGACGTGCTTTGCGTTGACTGTTGCGCTGTACGGAAAGAATCAGGGGATACCACTGCCGCACACCGTTGAAGACCAGCCCCATGGCCAACATATAAAACAGCGTTTTCAAAACCAGATTGAGCTGTGTTGGACCAAGCAGGTAATAGGAAGACAGATCAGGAAAGTCGCGGGACAGATTGAGCATCAGTCCTGCATTGGCGCACAGCATGCCGTAAGACACATTCAGCCAGCTGGCCTTGTATTCAGGAGAAATGCCCGATGTCTTGCGGATCAGCAGGCCAGCGCAGATCATGGCAACCAGCACCAGGACGATGTTGGCTATGAGATTGATATTCACCGGAATTCAGCCCGACGGTATTTTGCATACCTCTTCACGACAACCTCCTCAGGAACGATAGGCACAGTGTCGCTTCCCCTTCGACCAGCTGTACAGCACTTGTTCTTATTCTTGTTCTTCTATTTTTTCTTGCTTTCGGATTTACAATAAACAGACGTTCAGTGCTGCAGGTAGGATTTTGCTGAAGTCACCAGCCCGGACACGGCATACAACGCGAATATCGCAAACAGTATCAGGGGTGGCTGCATCAGAATAACGGCAAATACCAGTGCGATTCCCACCATGGTGATGAACGGCACCTTCCCCTTGAAATCGATATGCTTGAAACTGTTGTAGCGGACATTGCTGACCATGAGCAAACCGCAGGACCCGGTAATCAGCCCGGCGACAATAGCGACATCCGTGCCTGCGATGCCGTTGTCCACGGCGACCCAAACACTGGCAGCCACAATGGCTGCGGCCGATGGGCTGGGCAAACCCTGAAAGTAGCTGCTGTCCGCCACATCCAGCTTGGAATTGAAACGCGCCAGCCGCAGGGCCGCACCGGCCGTGTATATGAAGGCAGCCAGCCAGCCCGGTTTCCCGAGGGAATAGAGCGCCCATTCATACATCACCAATGCAGGCGCCAGGCCAAAGGCAACCATATCGGACAAGCTGTCGTACTCTGCACCAAAAGCTGTCTGGGTGTTGGTCATGCGCGCCACCCTGCCATCCAGTCCATCCAGTATCATGGCGATGAAAATGGCGACAGCGGCCTTCTCAAACTGCGCGTTCATGGCAGCCAGAACAGCATAGAACCCGGAAAAGAGAGCCGCAGTCGTAAACAGGTTTGGCAGCAGATAGATTCCCCTTCCCCGTTTGTGAGGATGAGAATCCAGATCGATCACTTCATTTTTCTGTTCGTCCATAGCAAACAAGTATAGCCTGATAATCCGTGAAGCCCAAAATCAGGGAAGAAAACCCTTGCCCAGGGTACCTCTGAACGTGTCCTGGCGACACGAAGTTCGCAACCGGTAACCCGGTATTGGCAAGAACTTCAAAGCTTCCGCTCCCGTTCAAGCTTCCCAACTGCATCCCTGCAGGCGACACAGCTATCGGGTGGCTCGGGCGCAGGACGCCAATTCATGGCTTATTCTGAGGTTCCCCATGCAATCCCCCAATGCCGGAGACAGCTGTGATATGCTTTTCCCACTCCCTTACAGCGAAAAGCCTGAATTCAGAAAATCCGGCGTAACAATAACTATTGACGCACCCCGAGGGAACACCGTTTGCTCAAGGACCACAACCTGCATCCATGAACCAACTGCTTCTTTATTTTTCCAAGCATCCCTGGATCGGACTGGGCATCATCCTGCTTGTTTCAGCCATCGCCGGCTCACAGATCGACAAGCTGGAGGTACGGATTTCCGCCAATGAAATGCTGGTGCAGAACAATCAGGAGCAGGAGTATTACCGCCAGGTGCGCAGCCTGTTCGGCGACGAACAGATCAGTCTTCTGTATCTGGCTTCCGACAATCTTCTTGCCCGCGACAAACTCGAAGCACTGAAACGGTCCATAGCACACCTGAAAAAACAGCCTTTTGTCGAGAGAGTGGAAAGTCTGTTCTCTGTACCCTGGGTAAAGACAGTTGACGGTTACCTGGACAAAAAACCGTATCTTGACTCTGACAAACTGCCTGAATCACCGGAACAGGCACAGCATATTTTGGATGAAGCTCGCAAGAATCCTTTCCTGAGAAACGTTCTGCTGTCACCGGACAAGGATGTAATGGCGGTAGCCATCGTGCTGAAAAAAGCTGATGTGGACAATCCGGCATGGAATGATGAAACCATTACCAACAGCCTGAACGGAATCGCCGCTTCGCTGAAACCGTTCTACGCTACAAGCTTTTCCGTAGGCTTTCCCCAGGTCCGCACCGAGATAGCCGAGCGCATCCGAACCGAGCAGATGCATCTGTTTCCCCTGGCGGTAGCGGCACTGCTCATTGCCCTGTTCCTGCTGCTGCGGCAGCTTATCGACATCCTGCTGCCGATCATGACAGCAGGCTTCAGCATTCTGTGGACCTTTGGTTTCATGGGAGCCACAGACATACCCGTAAATGTGGTTACATCCATTATTCCTATCCTATTGATTATCGTAGGTTCGACAGAGGACATTCATCTGCTGTCCGAATTCCGCCACGGACAGAAATCCGGGCTGGACGCCCCCGCCTCCCTCAAGCATATGTCGCGGCGTATGGGAGGTATCGTGCTGCTGACCTTCATCACCACCTACCTGGGCTTTCTTTCGGTCGGTCTCAGCCGCATCGAAGTCCTGTGGCAATTCGGCCTGGTGGCCTCCACGGGCCTGGCGCTCAATTTTCTGGCCACCATCATCCTGATCCCTTCCATCCTTTCCCTCGCCGGCAAATGGCAGCTTGATGGCAAATCACGCTTGTACAGTGGCAAGAGCTACCTTCTGGCCAAGCGTTATTGGGAGTGGCTGTGGCGGCACCGGCTCAGCATCGTTATTGTCTTCCTTGTCTGGACACTGGTGGCCATCATCGGCATTCCCCGCATCCACATCAACCACAATGCCATCGACTCCCTGGGAAAAGACTCCGAAGTGCGCCAGAAAATCGAACTGATCAACCGGAACCTGGCCGGTCTGGAGTCGCTGTCCATCATCGTCGACTCGGGCATCGAGGACACCTTCCTGAAAGTACGTTACCTGGAAGAACTGGAGCAGATACAGAAATACATCAGGGAAAAAGGCTGGTCGGAATCCAGCACTTCATTCGCCGACTACCTGTCTCTGCTCAATGGCGCCTTCCAGGAACTGGACGAACCCATGATGCCGGAATCGGACGACATCATCACTGAGCTGATGATCTTTCTCAATCACGATGACGTGAAAGCCTATATCACCCAGGATTACAGTCATGCCCGCATTCTGGTGCGGCACAGCATCGAGTCCAGCGAGACACTTCAGGCAGTTATCGAAGACCTGCAGCAGTTCATCGATCACAATCTCGATGCCGGCCTGGAAGCGAGAATAACCGGCGATTCCGTGCTGACCCTGTCAGCGACCAACGCCATGATACGCGGGCAACTGCAGTCCATCGCCCTATTGCTGGTGATTATCGTGTTGATCATCGGCGTGTTGTTCACCGAACTCAAGGTTGGCCTGCTGGCGGCCCTGCCAAACTTCTTTCCGGTTATCGTCATGTTTGGTTTCATGGGCTATATGGAGATTCCGCTGAACATCGGCACCACTATGGCCGCCGCCATCGCCATCGGTATCGCCGTGGATGACACCCTGCATTTCATGCTGCGTTACAACAGGGAACTGAAAGCAAGGAAGAACCACAATATCGCCATGGAACACTCGATCTATGGCGAAGCCCTGCCCGTAGTCTCCACGTCCATCGCCCTGATCGCCGGCTTTCTTGTTTTCACCCAGGCCAGCTTCGAACCCATCGTACAGTTCGGCGCTCTGGGGGCACTGGTTATCGCCACCGCTCTGGTGGCCGATTTCGTCATCACACCGCTTGCCGTGTCATCCCTGCGGCTGGTCACCATCTGGGACGTGCTTTCCCTGCGCCTGAGAAAGAACGTGCTGGAGAAAAGTGCCCTGTTCAAGAATCTCAAACCCTGGCAGATCCGCCAGTTCATTCTCTCGGGAAGAATGGTGGAATACGCCAAGGGCGATTTCGTGTTCAGGCGCAGTGAAGTCAGCACGGAACTGTTCGTGCTGCTTACCGGCAAAGTGGACGTATGCCTGCCCGACCAGGAAGGCAGCTGCAATCTGCTTGAACAGTTTTACCCCGGCGATGTGTTTGGCGACGTGGCCCTGTTTGCCAATATTCCAAGAAAAACTGACGCCGTGGCGGTAGAACACAGCACCGTACTGGTGCTCACACGCGAAGGCATCGAACGCACCATGCGCCATCGCCCGCTCATATCCGCCCGTATATTCGCCAACCTGACTGCCGACCTGAGCCGGCGTATGATCAAGCTGATCAGCAAACAGCAGCTCAAGTCCAGGTCCGGCAACCCTAAAAAAGGAGGAAAGTCATGAACAAAGCTGCTTATTATCTTGTACTTGGCATCATCCTGGGGGCCAACGCCTCTGCCCTTGCCACAGCCGGCGTAAAACCCTTTTTCAGTGCCCCCTACACGGGAAAAAAGGTTCAAAACTACGATATCACGCTACCGCTTTCCCGGTACGAACAGGAGACCTTCACTATTCCACAGGACTGTTCCAAGCTGAACAGCCGGCTGCTGGATGGTAACGGGCACTGGGGCAACCGTATCGAAAGACGCTTGTGGATAAAAGCGGAC
>DRLF01000476.1 GCA_011051425.1 Thiolapillus brandeum
ACCAAACCGATGATCAGAGGAATTTTCATAGGATATTTCTTCATTTGGATGAATGTCTGTGTAATTGAGTATACGTATCCTTGCCCGGATTAGCGGTGAAGGCATGGATGGTATCCCGAAGTAGCCAGCGGACTCACCTGGCAAGCCATTTCCGGAGCTTTATCTGATCCCTCTACCCGGCCCTCGTCCCTGGATGGGAGAAGTGAAAGGCAACGGTGTTTACAGAGAGGCATTTATGTCTTTCAACGCCTGCAATGGATCTTCAGCCGCCGTCACGGGCCGGCCGATGACCAGATAGCTGGAACCGGCGGCCATGGCGTCAGCGGGGGTCATGACCCGTTTCTGGTCGTCCAGAGAGGCGCTGGCGGGGCGTACGCCGGGGGTGACCAGCAGGAAATCCTCTACCGCCTGCCCGCGGATGGCAGCGGCTTCCAGGGGGGAGCAGACCACGCCATCCAGCCCGGCGGATTCGGCCAGGGCGGCCAGGCGCAGGACATTTTCTCCAGGGGTGCCGGAGAAACCGATTTCATGGATGTCTTCCTCGCCCAGGCTGGTGAGGATGGTCACAGCAATCAGCTTGGGCCGATGGGATTTGCCTTCGAGTCGCTCCCGGGCGGTCTGCATCATTTTCCGGCCACCGGAGGCATGCAGGTTCATCATCCATACGCCCAGATCCGCCGCGGCGTCGCAGGCCGCGGCCACGGTGTTGGGAATATCATGGAATTTCAGATCGAGGAAGACATCGAAGCCCCGCCCCACCAGTTTTTCCACGAAGGCGGGACCGAGGCGGGTGAAGAGTTCCTTGCCCACTTTGAGGCGGCACAGGGAGGTATCGAGCTGATCCACCAGCGCCAGGGCTTTGGCTTCATTGGGAAAATCCAGGGCGACGATGACAGGGCTGGTGCTCATGTTTGTTTTTCCTCGGGTTCTGATTTGCGGCGGATGCTGCCCCAGCTTCGGCAGCTGGGGCATTGCCAGTGCAGGGTGTTCGCCATGAAACCGCATTTGCGGCACTGATAAGCGGGACGCTCGGCCAACAATTGCTCCACATGGGTTTTCATGCTCAGCAGCATTTGTTCCGCCTGGATATCGGGCAAAGAGGCATTCAGCTCAATCAGTCGCAAAAGCCCCTTGAGGGTCGGATGCAGATGCATTTCCTTGCTGAGAAAACCCCGCGCGGCGGTTTCATCTTCTGTTTCTGTAATGATCTCGGTGATGGCCAGCGCAACCGCTACATCCATGCCATTGCCGAGAAAATCCTGCAGATAGACTCTGAGCGCCGGCAGATCGGAAAGCCGCCGGTAGCATTCCATCAGATCAGGCAGCACTTCCGGCAGGTAATAGGCATCCTTTTCCACCGCCTGGCGCAACAGGCGGATGGCCGATTTGCAGTCCGCCTGCGCCATGGCCATATGGGCCTGCATGTGCATGGGACGCACACTGTGGGTATCAACCGATGCCGCTTTCTTTAGCAGTTTTCCCGCGCTGTCCGTGTTTCCCTTGCGCAATGCTTCTTCGGCCAGTTCGCAGTAGAAATGAGAACGCTCCAGGGACAGGGGCTCATCGATCAGGGGGGCCAGCTCTTCTGCGGTCTTGAGGCAGGATTGCCAGTCCTTTTCCTGCTGATAGACAATGAGCAGATTCTCCAGCGCCTTGCGGACATGAAGTTTCATTTCCTTCAGCTCAAGGAAAAGATTCTCTGCACGGTCATAAAGGCCTGCCCGCATATAGTCCATGCCCAGTTCGAGCAGGGCCTGGGCGCGCTGCTCCTGAGGCAGCGCAGGCCGGGCGATAAGATTCTGGTGGATGCGGATAGCGCGTTCCACTTCACCCCGACGCCGGAACAGGCTGCCCAGGGCCAGGTGGGTTTCCACGGTTTCACTGTCTACTTCCAGCAACTGCACGAACACGTCGATGGCCTTGTCGGGTTCTTCGTTGAGCAGATAGTTCAGGCCACGGAAATAGGCAGGGGTCGTGAGGCGGTCGGCTTCCTCACAGCCTTTGGCCATACTGCGCTTTGCTGCCCACCAGCCGGAGGCAGCGGCAACAGGCAACAGTACCCACAGCAGTTCCTGCATGATCTATCTGTCCTTCACCGGAATGGTGCGCAGATTGTTCACTTCTTCGCTGGCCAGACGCGCCTGACGGCGCAAACGCTGATTCTCATGCCTTACCCGGGCCATCAGCAGCAGGCTGCTGAGCACACCGAGCAGCGCCCCCAGCCCCACCATGACCAGCACAAGCAAACCCAGGGGCACGCTGAAATCGCGGAAATAGAAATGCACATCGACGGGCTCCGGGTTGATGGAGGCAAACCCCGCGCCCAGCAGGGCGAAACCCAGCAGCAAAATGAATTTGATCAGCTTCAGCAATCCGCTTCTCCGGCGAACATGAATAACCTCGTATGATAGCCCAAGGCCGGAGCGGATAGTAGGGAATCAACGCAGGCCCCAGGACCACGTCATCTAAGTTCCTAAGTCATTGATGAGGCGGGTGTGGTGTCTGATCGGGAAACCTCGGAGGCAGGGATGCCGGCGCGGAGCCTACATGGATGTATTTACGGCGTTTTTCCGAGCAGACACCACCCCACCCCAGATTTAGATGACGGAACCCTAACGCAGGCCCAGCACATCCTGCATGTCGAACAGGCCATGGTCCCGGCTGTGGAGCCACTGTACCGCCCTGGCGGAGCCGTTGGCATAGGTCATGCGGCTGGAGGATTTCACGGCGATCTCCACCCTTTCCCCTTCGGCGGCAAACCAGACGGTATGTTCTCCCACCACATCGCCGGCACGAATGGTCTCGAAACCGATGGTCTCGCGCTTGCGTTCACCCGTGATGCCCTGCCGTCCGTAAACCGCTACTTTTTCCAGGTCACGCCCCAGTGCATCCGCCACGACTTCACCCATGCGAATGGCGGTACCGGAGGGAGCATCCACCTTGTGACGGTGATGCGCCTCGATGATCTCGATATCAGATTCCTCACCCATGACCCGGGCAGCAATATCCAGCAGTTTGAAGCATAGGTTCACGCCGACACTCATATTGGGTGCAAACACGACAGCAATTTCCTTTGCAGCATCGGCGATCACCTGTTTCTGCTCCTCGCTGAAGCCGGTGGTGCCAATCACCATCTGCTTGCCGTTGCTGCGGCAGATTTCCAGGTGATTCAGGGCAGCCTCGGGGCGGGTGAAATCGATAACCACATCGAATTGACCGATGGACCCGGCCAGGTCTGCAACAATGGGCACACCCAGTTTGCCGATACCGGCCACTTCCCCCGCATCGGCACCGATCAGCGATGATTCAGGGTATTCCGTTGCCACCCCAAGTTCCATACCTTCGGCTTCCTGTACCGCCTGCACGAGTGACTTGCCCATTCTGCCGGCAGCGCCGACCACAGCTACTTTGATCATTGTCTGTTCTCCTGATTCAGAATCCCATTTCTTTGAAAAAGCTTTTTACACCATCCAGCCAGGAACTGGCGTTGGGGCTGTGCTTGCGCCCGCCGCCCTGCAGGGAGGATTCCAGCTTTTCCAGCAACTCCTTCTGCTCGTCATTGAGGTTGATGGGGGTTTCCACCACGACTTTACACAGCAGATCGCCCACCGACCCGCCGCGTACAGGCTTAATACCCTTGCCCCGGATACGGAACAGTTTGCCTGTCTGGGTGCCGGCAGGCACCTTGAGCTTGACCTTCCCTTCCAGGGTAGGCACTTCCAGTTCCCCGCCAAGCGCCGCCGTGGTGAAGGGAATGGGTACTTCGCAATACAGGTTTGCATCATCACGTTCGAAAATGGGATGGGGTTTGACGTGTATCTGCACGTACAGATCACCCGCCGGGCCGCCGTTCTCTCCGGCTTCTCCCTCACCGGCGAGGCGTATCCGGTCGCCGCTATCCACACCGGCAGGCACTTTGACAGAAAGCGTCTTGTGCTTCTGAATACGGCCCTGGCCATGACAGGCCGGACAGGGGTCATCGATCTGCACACCACGTCCGTGACAGGTAGGACAGGTCTGCTGGGCGATGAAAAAGCCCTGCTGCATCCGTACCTGACCGCTGCCCCCGCAGGTGGTACAGGGCTTTGGTGAAGTGCCTTTTTTCGCGCCACTGCCCCCGCAGGCATCGCAGGTCACCTGCGCCGGTATACGGATCTTGACCGTGGTGCCCTTGACCGCATCTTCGAGGGACAGCTCCAGGTTGTAACCCATGTCCGCACCACGCTGATGCCGGTGCCCTCCCCGGCCACCGCCACCACCGAATATGTCGCCGAACACATCACCGAAAATATCGCTGAAGCTGCCGCCGGCTCCGCCAAAGCCACCGGCTCCGCCACCCATACCGGCTGCCCCTTCCACGCCGGCATGGCCAAACTGGTCATAGGCAGCACGTTTCTGATCATCAGACAGCACTTCGTAGGCCAGTTTGACTTCCTTGAACCTGATTTCGGCCTGCTCGCCATCCTCGCCGGAATTCCGGTCCGGGTGGTACTTCATCGCCAGCTTGCGATAGGCTTTCTTTATCTCTACGCTGGTCGCCGTACGACTGACCCCCAGCACTTCGTAGTAATCACGTTTGGACATGATTGTTCCCGTCAGCTAATACTTTATTCCGCCCTGAAATTGCGGGCGGGCAAAATGCAAAAATCCGGGAGCAGTCGAGCTGCTCCCGGTTTTTCGGCACACCAGACCGGTTTCCGGTCTTACTTCTTGTCGTCCACTTCTTCGAACTCGGCGTCGACCACATCATCGTCGGCCGCAGCACCGGATGCTGATTCACCAGCGGCACCGGCTGCACCCGCAGCTCCGGCCGCACCGGCGGCGTCACCGGCATCCTGGTACATTTTCTCGGCCAGCTTGCCGGATGCTTCTGCCAGGGCCTTGGTCTTGGCTTCGATGGCGGTCTTGCTGTCACCTTTCATGGCTTCTTCGAGTTCCTTCATCAGGCTCTCGATATTCGCCCGCTCGGCGCCGTCCACCTTGTCGCCCATCTCTTCCAGGGACTTTTTAGTGGCATGCAGCATGGCATCAGCCTGATTGCGTGTTTCCACCATCTCGTGGAACTTCTTGTCTTCCTCGGCATGAGCCTCGGCATCCTTGACCATTTTTTCGATCTCTTCATCACTCAGACCTGAAGAGGCGGTGATCTTGATGCTCTGCTCCTTGCCCGTCGCCTTGTCCTTGGCGGACACATTGAGAATGCCGTTTGCGTCGATGTCGAAGGTCACTTCGATCTGCGGTACGCCACGGGGTGCAGGCGGAATGTCTGTGAGGTCGAAGCGGCCCAGGGACTTGTTGGCGGAAGCCATCTCCCGCTCACCCTGCAGTACATGCACGGTGACCGCAGACTGGTTGTCATCGGCAGTGGAGAAGATCTGCGATGCCGTGGTCGGAATCGTGGTGTTCTTCTCGATGAGCTTGGTCATCACGCCGCCCATGGTTTCGATACCCAGGGACAGTGGCGTAACGTCCAGCAACAGTACATCTTTGACTTCACCGGAAAGTACACCACCCTGGATGGCTGCACCGATGGCGACCGCCTCATCAGGATTGACGTCCTTGCGGGGCGCCTTGCCGAAGAATTTTTCCACGGTCTCCTGCACCTTGGGCATGCGGGTCTGACCACCCACCAGGATGACATCGTCGATATCGGATGCGGACAGACCGGCATCTTTCAAGGCAACCTTGCAGGGGGCGATGGTTTGCTCCACCAGTTCGTCAACCAGGGATTCCAGCTTGGCCCGGGTCAGCTTGATATTCATGTGCTTGGGCCCGGAAGCATCTGCTGTGATATACGGCAGGTTGATGTCGGTCTGCTGGGCAGAGGAAAGCTCGATCTTGGCTTTTTCCGCAGCTTCCTTCAGGCGTTGCAGTGCCAAGGGATCGTTGCGCAGATCCACGCC
>DRLF01000477.1 GCA_011051425.1 Thiolapillus brandeum
GGCGTCGAAACAGTCGGTGAATGCTTCGGCCGGATCATCGTCGCCAAGCCAGATTTCAAACAGGTCGCCCAGAATGTACAAAACCCGCGCATGGGCGGCGCGGGTTTTGAGGAAGTGCAGAAAATGTCGCGAAATCTCTGGCTGGTTCCGATCCAGGTGCAGGTCGGAGATAAACAGGATTTCGTCGCGCATGTTACTTGCGTTCGACGGATAGGATCTCGATGGTTTCCAGCGGCACGTCCTGATGTCCGCCCTTGTTGCCGGTAGAGACGGCGGCAATCGCGTCAACCACGTCCATGCCGTCCACCACCTTGCCGAAAACGGCGTAACCCCAGCCTTGCATGGTTTCGCTGCTGTGGTTGAGAAAGCCATTGTCTTTCAGGTTGATGAAAAATTGCGAAGTCGCTGAATGCGGATCATTGGTGCGCGCCATGGCGATGGTGCCGCGATCATTCTTCAGGCCATTGTTGGCTTCATTCTGAATCGGTGCGCGGTTGCTGGGCTTGTCTTGCATGTCGGCCGTGATGCCGCCGCCCTGAATCATGAAGTTGGGAATGACACGGTGAAAGATCACGCCGTCGTAAAAACCGTCACGCACGTACTGTTTGAAGTTCTCGGAGCTGATGGGGGCCTTCTCTTCATCGAGTTCGATGACGATGTCACCCAGGTTGGTTTTCAGTGTAATCATTTTTTTGTTTCCACACGTTTGATAGTTTTGATCAGGATGGTCTCTACAGGCACGTCACGGCGCCCGTTCTTCACGGCAGTCGGGGTGGCGGCGATGGCATCCACCACGTCCATGCCCTTGGTGACTTTGCCGAACACCGCGTAACCCCAGCCGTCGAAGCTCGGATAGTCCAGGTTGTCGTTGTCCTTGTGATTGATAAAGAACTGGCTGGTGGCGGAATGCGGGTCGCCGGTACGGGCCATGGCGATGGTGCCGCGCTTGTTCTTCAGGCCGTTCTTGGCTTCGTTCTTGATGGGCTCGTGGGTGGCTTTCTTCTGCATGTCTTCACCCATGCCGCCGCCCTGAATCATGAAGCCGGAGATGACGCGGTGAAAAATGGTGCCGTTGTAAAAACCTTCGTCCACGTAGCGCAGAAAGTTGGCCACGCTGACGGGCGCCTTGTCCTGGTCCAGGCTCAGCTCGATATTTCCCTTGCTGGTTTCCATGACGACCTTCACCGGTTCTGCCAGTACGGCGGTGCTCAGCCCGAGGGCAAACAGCAAAGAGATCAATAGTTGTTTCATGTGCTTACTCACTGTGATTGCAAAACAGCTACCTATGATACAACTGTGCCCGCGGCTGCGCATAGGGTAAAATTGCACGAATTGACCGCATATTCAGAGCAGGAATCATGAGCCTCCAGATTTACAACGATCTGCACAACAAAAAAGAAGAATTTCAGCCCATCGAGCCGGGAAAGGTACGCATGTACGTCTGCGGCATGACGGTCTATGACTACTGTCATCTGGGCCATGCACGCATGATCGTGGTTTTCGATGTGGTGTACCGGTATCTGCAGGCCAGGGGCTATGACGTCATCTATGTGCGCAATATCACCGACATCGACGACAAGATCATCCAGCGCGCCAACGAGCGCAGCGAGCCCTTCACCGAGCTGACCCAGCGCTTCATCGATGCCATGCACGAAGACCTGGATGCCCTCGGTGTACTGCCGCCCACCATCGAGCCCCGCGCCACCGGGCATATGCCGGAAATTCTGGAGATGATCCAGCGCCTGATCGACAGGGGGCACGCCTATGTCACCGACAGCGGCGACGTCTATTATTCTGTCACCAGTTTCAAGGACTATGGGCAGCTGTCCGGCAAGTCCATCGAAGACCTCAAGGCCGGGGCGCGGGTGGAATCCAGCGACGAGAAGCGCGATCCCCTGGACTTCGCTCTGTGGAAAGCCGCCAAGCCCGGAGAGCCCGCCTGGGATTCTCCCTGGGGCAAGGGGCGTCCCGGCTGGCATATCGAGTGCTCGGCCATGTCCACCAAGGCGCTGGGTGATACCTTCGACATACACGGCGGCGGCGCGGACCTGACCTTTCCCCATCACGAAAACGAAATCGCTCAGTCCGAAGGGGCCACCGGCCACCATTTCGTGAACTACTGGATGCACAACGGTTTCGTGCGGGTGAACGATGAGAAGATGTCCAAGTCCCTGGACAACTTCTTCACCATCCGCGAGATCATGGCCCATTACCGCCCGGAAGAGATCCGTTATTTTATTCTCACCAGCCACTACCGCAGCCCACTGAACTACGACGAGGAACACCTTCTCAATGCTCGTCAGGCGCTGACCCGCTTCTATACCGCGCTACGCGGTTTACCCGCAGCAGAACCCGGCGAGGCGGAGGAATACCTGCAGGCCTTCAACAAGGCCATGGACGACGATTTCAACACGCCGGAAGCCCTGGCTGCCATGTTCGAACTGGTGCGTGAGATCAACAGGGTTCGCGCCCAGGATGAGCAGAAGGCCGCACGCATGGCGGCAGAACTCAGACGCATGGGCGCCATCCTCGGCATTCTTCAGGATGACCCCGAACAGTGGCTGCGGGGTGGGGCAACCGAAGGCCTGTCCGACGAGGAAATAGAAACCCTCATTCAGCAACGCCTGGATGCCCGGGCAGAAAAGAACTGGGCGGAAGCCGACCGTATTCGCGATGAGCTCAAGGACAAGGGTATCGTACTGGAAGATGGCGCGGGCGGCACCACCTGGCGGCGGGAGTGAACATGGAACGCGGTTTCAATATCTACTACTGTGATTTCGTGCATGACTCGTCCATCAGTTCCTCAAAACCAGAATTCCTGGCGGCGGACCGCCTGGTGCCCCTGGCAGAGCATCTGCTGGCCGCGGAAGACAACTATCTAGGCGTGCTCGACAGCGCCGAGACCATCCTGCAGTTCTACCTTTCGGGCAAGGACATGGTCGTGGAACTGCTCTATCCCGACGCCAAAGGCATGATGCAAACCAAAATGTCCCTGGAAGAGGGCATGAAGCTGCTGGGCAGCCTGCCCGACGAATTCACCGAAGACCTGCTGCCCGGCGCCAGCTATATCGGCTGATGCCGTTGCTCCGGAGCACCCCGGCCAATCCCTGGCCAGGTCTTCCGCTATTTCGCAGGAAGCACCCGCAATATCGCTCCTGATTTCACGCTGAAGCCGTTGCCCAGCGTGGTGACGGGTGAAACGATGGTCAGGAACCGGCCATCCAGCAGTATGGTGGAAACAAATGAAATCAGATCGCTGCTGCTGCACAAGGTGGCAACATAAATCGTTGTGAAATTGCTCAACACCGTAAGGGGCTCGATGCAAACCGGGTCGGGCGTACTGCGCCACAGTGTCTTGTCCGCCACGGTGAGATTGCCCAATTCATCCATGACCCCCAGATGGGCAACAGTGGCGTAGGTTTCCGGGCCAGTGTAGTGACTGGCTTTTGCGGCGATGGCTGAATAGATACCATCATCGGCTACTAGGTCCGGTCCGGTGCCACTGTCCACGGGATGACGGGCAAACCCATAGCTCAGACCATCCCATGAATAAAACTTTCCCTGATGGATGTTGTTGAGTGAAACCCGGGAAACAGCTGCGGCCTTGCCGACAGGTTGCGTAGTCAGCTTCACCTGCGCATCCGCTTCCTCGAACATATACAGCGGATCAAAATTCATGGTCGGGATCGACGGCGCCTTGCTGACCCAGTGTATATCCGGGTTGAAAATGCCTGCATAGAGCTGGCTGTTGTTCACAAAGGAAACGCGGCTGGCGTTGTTGCTGATTTGGGGGAAAGCATCGACATCAACAGCGATGCTATTCACATCGTGAGAAGGCAGCGGATGCATGCCACCACTGCCGTCGGTATTGGCGATGCGCCCTGTTTTAGCCACGTGATCGGCGTAGAACATCTTGTTGCCATCAAAGGTGAGCATCCCCACTACGTTATTGTAGCCCCGATCCTGAAATTCGACACGGCTGCTGCCATCGGTATTGGCCGAAATGTACTGGTATTCGTTGCTATAGTCCGTGAATACGACCTTTTCTCCATTGCCTGAAATCAGGCCCTGTTCGAGAGCGGCTTTGTCCGTAGGGGTCAGCTGATGAAAGCCCGTTGCGGTTTTGGTGAACCAGCCGCGTTTGGAAATCAGGTTGGAGTCGGCATTACGATAGCCTTCGAGAGAAAATAGAATGCTGCTGCCATCGTCGGATATATCAAAGCGTTCCACTTCCCAGCCGGTATTGCCGCCCTGTACGGGCACCTGAGTGTCATCCACCACGATCTCTGCTGTTCCGGTGCCAGTATGGGGCAGGCGCAGAATGCCGCCTCCGCCTGAGGAAGCGTGCCGCCGGGTGAAATAGATCCAGTCGCCCCTGGCGGTGGTTCGGATGGGCATTGTGTAATCCGCTTTGCCGGGAAAGTCATTCAGGTTGATAATGTCCGTGAGTTGCGCAATGACCGGATTTTCGGTGATGTCGACCTTGTAGATCTTCGCCTGCCACCAGGGCGTACTGAAGAAAAACCGGGAGCCGTCGTCATTGATGGCAATATCTTCAATCTTGGTGTCAGTTGGCAGAGGAATCTCGACAAGATTGTCGCCATTGAAATCCACGATGAACAGTTTGTAGTCAACGGTGGTAGCCCCATCGATAAAGCGCCCGCCCGCAAAGGCGATCCGTGAGCCGTCTCCGCTCATTCTTGCGGCCTTGATGACAAAGTGGGGGTAGGCATCCCCCGAAAAGTAATCATAGCCATTGAACAGCACTTCATAATTGGCGTAGAAATTGTACGCCGCGGCTTGCGTGCAACTCATTGCAAATATGAGAAAAAGCATGGTATTCCGCAGTTTTTGTGTAAATTTGATCAACAAATGCATTGCCAAACCCCCTGTCAAAGTAACGGTGTTAATTGCATAA
>DRLF01000478.1 GCA_011051425.1 Thiolapillus brandeum
CTGCCGTTTCCAACTTTTCTTTCTATATCGATATCGGCTTTTCCGGTGGAAGCATCACCATTACCGCAACCGAACCGAATGTCGATACTGATGTAGACCTGGCCTGGTGGGTATGGCTGGCTTCTCTGGGCCTGGGAGGACTGTTTGGCGGAATCGTCGGTGTCATTGTTGCCGCAATTGTGCTCGCCATCGTTGAAGCCGTCGCCGAGGGCATTGCCAACGGCCTGGTGTCAGACGGCCTGAGCGGTTCGCTGGGTGGTTTGCCTTCCGTTCCTCTGGGACCCATCGGCAGTGGACTCACACTCACCGATATCGTACTCGATGATCTTGAGTTGCGTTCCAGCATCGTGCGGGCTCCTGCTGTACCGATCAAGAATAAGGGACAGCACAAGGACATCAGGGCCTTTGCAGTGGACCTGGACACGGGGGAAATTACCAATGACATACGCTTTGGCACTGACCTGGTATGGCGGCCTGAACAGGGTCTGTCCGTCAGTGGCGGCAGCGGTTTGAGCATAACCGGCACATCCTATGGTGCGGTTACTCCCGTGCAGGTCTCGCACATGCCGCTTTCATCCACGGGCATTCCTCCGGGAGCTATTCCTGTTTCCTTTCCGTCACCCTTCTGGTTCATGTCACATGATGCGGTGGTTTTCGGTGTACGCACCAGTGAAGGACGGCTGGCTAAGGTCAAAGCCTGGCGCTCCCTCACGGAAGGCGGTGCACTGCACCTCGAGTGGACGACGTTCGACACCCCTGTCCCGTCTCTGGATATATCGGAAAAGTGGTCCATCCTGGAAAGGGGTGAAGTGGAAAAATACATCACGCCCGATTGCTCTTACTGCAGCTCCAGTCCGGTGCGGCGCTGTGGCGTGTTCGAGGCCTGGCCGAAGCTGGCGGCTTTCCCCGTGGACTACCAGTGGTGCCTGTGCGGTGAAATTCTGGAACAGGGTATCGGAGAAGTCTCTACGAAAAACGGTACTCTTGCCTACAGGCTGACCGGTCGCCGTCTGCATATCGAGACGGAAATGGCCCAGTCGGTGGACTGTGAGCTGTGCGTCAGCGCCATCGATGCAAAGGGTTTGGAACTGTACACCTGCCTGTCCGTCAAGAAACCGGGAATCGACAGGCAGTGCCGAAAATGCGAGCCCGGAAACCCGCTGGTGAGTCTCGAAATACTTCAGGCCGAACCGGAAACAATGGCCTGGCGGCCGTTGCTGGAGCAAATCACCAGGCCTGTTGCCAGGAAAAACGAAAAAACGATCCGTTGACAGGGTGCCTTCGGAGGTTCCCGACAATCAAAACAGAGCAGGCATTCGCGCCTGCCCTGTTTTTCATGAGGGCAAGCTATTCAGCAGTATAACGCCCGATCCATGCCGAGATCAGCATGGTCAGAATAACGCTGGCCGCAAAGGCATACAGTCCGAATTCCACCTTTGCCTGTGCCAGGGCGCCAAGTTTCACGGTGACCACCAGCAGCGCGACCACGAACACATCCAGCATGGACCATTTGCTGTAGGTTGCCAGCCACTTGAGATTCCGCCGGTGCCGCATGCTTTGTGTGTCTTCCAGATTCCAGACAAGAAACAGCAGCAGAAGCTTGATCGCAGGAAATACGACACTGAAACCACCCAGCAGCAAAGCCAGGCTTTTCTCCTCACCCTGCCAGAGCTGACCGATGGCCGACAGCAGGCTGACGGTGTTACCAAAAAAGTAAAATTTTTCCACCGTCACCAGGGGCAGCTTCAGGCCCAGCGCCAGCAGGGCACAAGCGAGCAGCAACAGTAAATTGACCAGTACCCCTGTCAGCGGATGCCTGGCGGCATAGCTGTTACGGAATCCTATTGCAGCCACTCAGGTCTTTCCCAGATGAACGGACTCTTTCCCGTCTCCGGCTGGCACATGCAATAGTCTGCAACGGCAATCAGTTCATCATTGCGGTATATCAGAGGCAGGCGCTGGCGCAGCCAGGGAGGGATACTCAGTTCCTGGCAAAGCCCCTTGAAGCTGCGATTGCTTTTTCCCTTGCCGGGCCGGCATTTCAGGGATTCGGAACGGAACACCACGTCCACACCTTCCGACAGCCAGTCCATTCCGGTCCTGACCAACAGCCTTCCCAGGCCTTCGGGCAGCTTCAGTGGCCTGCTTCCGTCCCAGTGCAGCCGGACTTCTTCGGACGGCGGCTCCGGCAGGGTTGGCATCAGGTAGAGACGCCCCCTGTAGCGGCGTATTTCAGCGCTGTTCCAGCTCAACAGCGGGCTTCCTGCCTGCTGCGCCTGCATCACTTCGCTGAGAATACGCTCGATGACGCGATGTCCTGGCACGGGCAGACCCTGGTGGCGTATCCAGTAACGGAGGAGATTTTTCTGCCGCTGCAGTGAAAGCACTTCCAGACCGGAGATCATCATCTGCCAAGGTTTGCCTTCGTCCCAGACCAGCGCCATATCGGCGGTACCGACTTCCCGCATGAGATTTGCGGCTTCCGCACAATGGCGCGCCGAGCGTGCTGTCGTATTGATCAGCCCCGGCCACTGATCCTTCAGCAAAGGAATGACCTTGTGGCGCAGATAATTCCTGCGGATGTTGAGACGCTCATTGCTGGGGTCGTCCTGCCATTGCAGTTCTTCCTTCCTCGCCCAGTCAAGCAAAGCCTCCCGGCTGTATTCCAGCAGCGGACGCGCCAGCCATCCCGTCTGCCAGTCGCGTATCAGGGGCATGGAAGCCAGCCCTGAAATGCCCGCCCCACGCAACAGCTGCAACAGGAAGGTTTCGACCTGGTCGTCGCCGTGATGAGCGGTAAGCAGCATATCCTGGGGATTCATGCGCGCGGCGATGGCGGCATAACGCGCGTCTCTGGCCTGTGCTTCCAGGCTTTCTCCGGATGCAGGTCTCAGGTTGAGCTGCAGGTTGGTGAGCGGAATATCCAGCCGGGCACAGGTCTCGCGACAGAACATTTCCCATTCCAGCGCCTTGACCTGCAAACCATGATTGATGTGAATTGCCATCAAAGGTGCGGGCAGTTCCGGGCGGATCATCGCCAGCCCGTGCAACAGCACCGTAGAGTCCATACCACCGCTGAATGCCACCCAATACTGTTCGGGCACAGGCAGGGTCTGCAATACATCCAACAGCTTTTGTGGAGAAAAGGCCATAACCAGTATTCCCGGTATTGAGGGTTTTCAACGCCCTGTTGTTATTCGCTGAACACTCCGTAAGACATCAGTCGCTTGTAGCGGCTGTCGAGCAGTTCTTCCTGGGATTTTCCCTGCAGCTGCTCAAGGGACTGTAGCAGGGCCTGTTTGAGATTGGCGGCCATGGCATCCGGATCACGGTGCGCTCCCCCCAGAGGTTCCGGCACGATGCCATCAATCAGCGCCAGCTCCATGAGTTTGTCGGAAGTAATGGCCATGGCCTCGGCTGCCTGGGATGCCTTGTCTGCGCTTTTCCACAGGATGGAGGCGCAGCCTTCGGGCGAAATGACTGAATAGGTGGCGTACTGCAGCATCATGAGCTTGTCTGCCACACCGATGGCGAGAGCGCCTCCGGAACCGCCTTCACCGATCACGGTGGCGATGATGGGCGTGC
>DRLF01000479.1 GCA_011051425.1 Thiolapillus brandeum
AACTATCATGAGTACGCTGTCCACACACCTGATCATGGCAAAACTCACATCCGCAGGTCGGACTTCAGTCCGACATTACGCCGTTGAGGCTACTGTTGTCGGGCTGAAGCCCTACCTACAGTCATGATACGAAACAGCGCCATCCATAGTCATGACAAATCAAGAGATTGGGCGTTTTTCACAGACCACTCCCCTCTTTTTCAATGACTTGCGGGCTAGATGATGCGGTTCTATTCAGACAACCACAATCACAACTGTATTGAAAAGCGTTAGTATATCACTGGTATAGATAACCGAAACCATCCCCAGTCAACAGATCACTCATCAGTGGTCTCACAAAGCGCCATACGCCAACTATGGGAATCATAAAAAGATTTTTCAGGAAACCCAGTCCGCAGACAGCGGTTTCGCCCGACACCCGGGAACAGTATCCAGCGCCCCCTGCGGAGTCCTCACAGCCAACCACCGATGAGCTTATCGCCGAAGGACAGGCACTGGAAGATGAGGGTCAGCTTGAAGCTGCGGAAAAACTCTACCGGCAAGCCGCAGAAATCGATCCTGATTGTGCCCGGGCATACCTCAATATCGGCAATGTACTGGAAACCCGCAACGAACTGGAAGAGGCTGAAGCCAACTACCGGATGGCCTTGAAGCGTGATCCGGAATATGGCGGCGCCTACGCCAATCTGGGAAAGATATGCCTGGACAAACAGGCGTATACCGAAGCCCTGGAGCTGTACAACAAGGCCTCCCAGCTGATTCCCGGCGCTGCGGGACTGGAAGCGCTGATTGGTATAGGTTTCTCACTTTCCCAGTTGGGCCGTTCACGGGAATCTATTGCTGCCTATGAAAAAGCTCTGAGATATGCCCCCCATCATGAAGGCGCGAACCTGGCGCTAAGCCATCTGCTGATCCAGGACGGACAACATGAAAGAGCTGCATCCCTTCTTGAAAAATTTCTTGCTCATCATCCCGATCAGGCCCAGGGCCTGGGCATGCTGGCAGAATCCTATCTCCGTCTGGGAATGATCGAAGAAGGCCTTCGGCTCATTGAGAAAGCCTGCAACCTCGAGCCCAATGATGAAAAGCTCGCCAGCACACGGCTTTTCATGCTCAATTATGATCCCAAACTTCCGCCGGAAGAGCTGTTTGAGCATCACCGGATATTTGCTGAACACTTCTTCGCAGCCTTTACGCCCGACAATCCTGTTTTTGACCACAGCAGGAACCCGGAGCGCAAGCTGAAAATCGGGTATGTATCGGCCGATTTCAGGGTGCATCCTGTCGCCATGTTCATTGAAACCTTGATCAGGCACCATGACCGTACGCAATTCGAGATTCACGCCTGGCACACCCATACTGATCACGATCAGACTACAAAAAAATTCATGGACCTGGTGGATCACTGGAACTCAGTACCCACGCTTTCAGATGATGCCCTGGCGGAAGACATCCGCAAGGCAGGCATAGACATCCTCATCGATCTGTCAGGCTACTCCAGCGGTCATCGCTTACCCGTTTTTGCCCGTAAACCCGCCCCCATTCAGGCGACCTGGCTGGGATATCTGGGCACTACCGGTCTCACAACCATGGATTACCGCATTTGCGATCACTTTACTGATCCCCCCGGCATGACAGAACACCTGCATACGGAAACCCTCGCCCGCCTGCCTCGCTGCCAGTGGTGCCATGTACCCTATGAAGATCTCCCTGATGCAGAATCACCGCCCATTCTGGACAAAGGACATCTGACCCTGGGTTCATTCAACAACATTACAAAACTCAATAAAGAGGTGCTTTCCCTTTGGGCCAGGCTGTTATCAAGCATTCCCAATGCAGAACTGCATTTGGCAGCCATCCCTGATGGCAGGGCACGGCAACAACTTCTCGCATTTCTGGGGGAAAAAGGTGTTGATGGAAAACAACTGATTTTTATTCCGCGCCAGGAATACAAGGACTACCTCAAATCCATTGCAGGAGTGGATATTGCACTGGATCCATTCCCCTATAACGGCGGCACCACCTCTATCGACACCCTGGCAATGGGCGTACCCTTTGTAACGCTGGCCGGGAAGCACTCCATCGCCCGCGGTGGTGTCAGCCTGCTCTCCAATACAGGGCTGTCAGACTTTATTGCCCAGACCCCGGAACAGTATGTTTCCATCATAGAACACTATGCCCAGCATCCTGAAGAGCTGTCACAGATCCGCAAGAACCTGCAGCAGAACCTGGCAGCATCCCCGATTCTGGACGGCCCTGCCTTTACGCAGGACTTTGAGCACATGTACCGGCAATGGTGGCAGCGCTGGTGTGACACCGGCAACTGACAAACCTTTCACCAATAAAAAACCCCCCGAAGAGAATCTCCAGGGGGTTTTTCAGCAGAGCCTGAGGAAAATCAGACTCTGTCCTGTAAACTCCGATTAACGGAACTTGGCAGGTACGTACTTGGAGCAGGTAGCAGGAGCGCTGCTGCCGGTCCATGCAGTAATACTGCCACCAGCTACCACAGGAGTAAGGGTCAGTGAGCAAGCATCAGCTGTTGCATCTCCGGTACCAGATACTTGGATAGTGATCGCTCCGCCCGCTACAGTGAGGGTGTCGCAATACTGAGAAGCAGTGGTGCTACAACCGGCAGAAGTCGCGTTCGCCGGCATGTGGCCACGACTTGCGGAGAATTCTGCTACGGAAGTCTTACAAGCGCCCAGGCTGGCGGCGCACTCAGAAACCTTGGAACGGGTCATGTAGTCCCTGTAAGCAGGAATGGCGATGGCCGCCAGAATGCCCACGATGGCTACAACGATCATCAGTTCGATGAGGGTAAAGCCTGATTGTTGTTTTTTCATCATTACAATATCTCCATAAACACTATTGGTTAATTTCCCTAGCAACCACGAACGGCAACCAGGATGACTTTAGCTCAAGCAATTGGCATGCCAAACAACGCGCACCCCACGATATTTACTTTAACTATTCTTAACATTCAATGACATACAAGCCATCAACCAAGACACTTCTGGAGCCACACTGAAGATAACGCGGATCTAAAGTAACGAAAATATGACACTAATTGACAAATATTGTCACTCTCCATGAGTGGGGGTATGCTCCGCATCGATTCCTTCCACATGGCCATTGTAAGCTTCATTAACCCGCCGTCTGTGTTCCTCCATGGAACTGATGCCTCCAGGCAGTTGCGCAAGGAATGCCTTGCGCAGGGCTTCGGCGGCCTGAGGCTGCCCCAGATCACGCAACACCCTGCTGTAGAGACCGAAAAGCCGGTAACTTCGATGCATCTGATAACCCTGATTGATCTGGTTGACGCCCTTGAGTACGTCACCCATCGCAATATTGACCAACCCCAGGTTCACCAACAGCCGCGACAGATCAGATGGGTGCTTCTTGATGGCCGGGTCTTCCAGCAAAGGCTGCAGAATATCCCGCATTCGGGGGAAAGTTATCCAGGTACAACTATTGTTCAGGCGTCTGGATAACGTCTCCTCTATAAAGCCCAGAAAACCCAGCGCCCCCCGCAAAGGATTCGGGCGTTTCGACAATGTTTCTACGCGCTCCAACAGGCGTAGACCTGTAGTACTGTCACCTGTTTCACATTGCAGTTTGAGCGCCAAGGCAGCTACATTGATTCTCTCGGGCATTTGATCAGATACGGCAGCGGAAAACCGGGCTGCGGCCTCCGATCCTTCAGCAATTGTCTTAATGCGAATGCGCATCTGCAGGGCGCGAAGAGAAGTGGGATGTGCAGAAAACCAGCGCTGGGAGCTGACCAGGGGATCTGCCCAAGCCGAGGTGGTAAGATAGAGCAAAAAGGACAGCAACGGGAGCACCACTATCCACCCCAGCAACCGCAGCAGCATGGACTTGCTCAAATACAACAAAGCAGCCGGAATCGCCAGCAACCCCAGGGACGGGATATAGTTGCGATGCTCAAAATAGAGTTCCAACTGAATGAAACTGGACTCGATCAGGTGTCCAACAAGGAAAAATCCTATACCGAACAACAGTATGGGCCGTCTTTTCCGCTGAAGCCAGGAATACAATAAAGCCCCGCACCAGGCCAGCAGTGCTGTGAACGTATAGGGATCCAAACCATGGATACGGCTGGTATCATCCTGCAATGGCCCCATGGTCATGATATCTGGGATGAATATCTGGCGGACATATTCCCAGAGAATCAGGAACTCTGACCAGATTCGCTGCGACCAGCTGAAATCACGATAAGCGCCATCCTGACCAGCAACTATGGCCGGCCATGACAGAACGATATACAACAAAAATACCAGTAAGGTTCCCCACAACATCAACTGGGCAATGGGTTTCAGGTACCCAAGATTTGATGGGCGGTAGCGCGAAAGGATCTGCAACTCCAGCAATCCCACAAAAGCGGGCATTAACGCGCCATTCTCCTTGGAAAAGGTGGCCAGAACCAGCCCCACAGCCAACGAGACCAACATGATCAGCTGTCCACGAAGCGGATGTGAAAAAGCCTGGGCGCGTCCATACAAATAGCCATTGATCCCTAGCAAAACAAAGCTGGCGGACAACAACACCATGCGTTGCACCGCAGAAAGAACACCGGAAGCAAACAAGGGATGCACACCCCAGATCAGCGCCAGGAATACAGCAAATCCAATCGCATGGGATGCCAGGGAAGGAACCAGCCGGGCGATCTGCCAGGCTGCCACAGCCACCAGCAGTATATTGAACAGGTGTATGGCCGTATTGATCTGGCGAAATCCCTCTGGATGTTGATCCCAATCCTGGACATTGAGCAGGAAGCTGAGCATGGCTATCGGCCTGCCTGTAGGCCCCGTAGTATTGCCAAATACATAGGTCTTGGCAGAATCGTAGTCTACAACCTGGGACAGACCATTGAGAGTCAACCAGTCATCGAAAGTCCAATCTGCAACAAAGCCCAACTGGTACAGTAGGTAAATGCCCGCCAAAGCCAGTAAGAAAAACAGGACAAAGGCCTGATCGTTCTTTGCGCCTGTGGAAACAGGTTCCAACTTCATATTCATAAGGGTACCGAACCAGGGATGAAAGATTCACACAACAATGCGCCAAAGGAGGTCGACAACACCTGCATAGGATCCAAGAGCCAATTTAAAGAAGCAAAGAAGATGCACTGGTATGGACAACAATAGCGAGAGTGGATTGTCAGGTCGATATGAGTCATTGTCAAATCAGCCTGTTGAATCAAACTGGCGGCAGAGGGCGATATATTTGGTTAGCGGGTCAACAACCCTTTGGCGAGCCGTTGCATCGCTCTCGACCGTTCAGCTCAATCACGTTATTCTTAGGTCGCAATGGCGTTTCTCCCAGAGTTGTTTTGGCGCTGTGCAACAGCAAACCGGTTTTATACACCGTTTTTGACGCCTCAAACACCTGCTCTTTAAAGCGGCACCAAGCCATGACAAAAAAGCACTACAGGTTACAAGATCTCTACCGGGACGAATCCGCGCTGCAACGCTATATCCGGCTCACGGTGGGAGAAGGCGCCGGGGTGTTCAGCCTGATATGGCATGAGCTAGTCCTCGGTATCTGCCTCTACATTCCCGGCATACTGGGAATTGGACTCAGATCCCTCCTCTACCCTGTATGCTTTTCCGGCTTCTACCGCAACAGCTACCTTGGCAAAAACGTCACCTTACGCTGTCCCCGGAATATTGTACTGTCACCCGGTACAGTCATAGACGACGATGTGCAGCTGGTGGCCACCTCCCGCCATGCCGATGCCATCAGGATAGGCAGGAACAGTTTTCTCAGAAGCGGCGTCATGATCAATGCCGGCCCCCCCGAGGGCCATGTACACATAGGAGACAACTGCAGTATCGGCCAGGGAAGCATTCTTTACGGCAATGGGGGACTCACCATCGAAAACGACGTGATGATCGCCGGCCAGTGTTTCATCGTGGCTTCCTCTCATGTGCATGAACCCGATGATGACGAGCCCTATGTCAGACAAGGTTTCACTGCGGAAGGTATACATATCAAGAACAATGTATGGATAGGCGCAGGAGCAAAGATATTGGACGGGGTGACCATAGAGGAAGGCGCCATCGTCGGTGCCAACGCCGTGGTGACCCGGAATGTCCCCGCCTACACCACGGTGGTCGGCATTCCCGCCCGGCCGATTCATGGGAAAGATGATCCGGCATGAAAATCCTGCGTTATCTGGTCATCGCCCTGGCGCTGGGCTTCATGGGCATGATGACCGCGGAAATCTGGCCACAGATCCAGAACCTGGATTTCAGGCTGCGGGCCGGGCCAACCTTATTGTCACTGCTGTTGCTGGTGCTGCTGTTCCTGCTCGACGCCTATGGCTGGCTGCTCATTCTTTCTTCGCTCAACCATTCTCCCCCCAAACTGGACAATATCCGCGTCTGGCTGCTGTCATCGGTGGCGCGCTATCTGCCGGGGGGCATCTGGTCCTATGTCTCCCGGGCGGAAATGACCTATAAGCAGGGTGTTGACATGGCCAGCATCGGCGTGGCCTTGTATCTGGAAACCATACTGCTTGCCGCCTCCTCACTGGTGGTCGGCCTGCCGGCCCTGGCCATGGCCGGGGGCTATGAATTGCAATGGTGGTATTTGCTGCCTGTCGCCGCCTTGTCCGTGGCAAGCTTCCATCCAGCATTTCTGGGACTTGCCCGTCGGCTCCCTGGCCGCATGGGTGCGAGTTTCTCCCGGGTCACCCTGCCTGCCTTCTCCCGCATGGCCTGGCTCTATCTCTATTATCTGGCTTTCTGGTGCCTGTTCGGCCTGGTGTTCGCCCTGTTCGCGGACATGCTGCATCCCCTGTACGGAAAAGACTGGTTGGCCGTCGGCTCCAGCATCGCCCTGGGATTTTTTGCCGGTTTTGTCATGATCTTCGTCCCCGGCGGCATCGGCGTCCGGGAATCCGCGCTCTTTCTGCTGCTGGAGCCCTGGATATCCGCGCCCGACGCGCTGCTGGTTTCCCTGGGCTCCCGTCTGTGGATCATGGCGGGGGAAGGATTGTCCCTGGCTCTGGCCGAAGCCCTGTTTCAACTCAGAAAACACCTCAGGCCCATCCGGCGGACATGAGACTCAGGAGCTTTCCCTGGCCTGCCGGGCCGGTTGGGTATCCAGCTGCACTTCCTGGGCCACTTCGATGAAGGACGGACGAATGCCCGTGCGCATGCAGTCGTAGCAGGCGATGTCGGACTTTTCCAGGGGCAGCTTCTTGCGCGTTCTGGCGATGATCCTTCTGGAGGTGCGGAAATGGTCGTTGTTCCATATTTCCATGAAGGAGTCATCATCGACATTGCCAAAATCGTCCTTCTTGAAAAAGGTGTAACAGCAGGGCGCCACGCCACCATCGGCACGGACGTTCAGGTGGGACCAGGGACGGTCGCAGTTGTACAGGCGTTCCGGGTTGCCCAGGTCGGTGCGGTATCTGGGATCCGTCGCGGCCCAGTTTTCGTCCTCGACGTAGGCGGGCAACGGCGTGAACTTGTTGATGCCCATTTCATAGGCCATTCTTTCCGTGGCTTCCAGTTCGTGTTCGTTGTGCCGGAACACGATGAACTGCCATTCCACGAACGGCTTCCCCGACGCATGTTCCC